>NZ_DDOD01000009.1:0-173852 GCF_002341485.1 Brevundimonas sp. UBA2503
GGTCAAGCCCGAGGATGACGGGGATTTGCCTCCGGCCAGCGACCGGGCCATCGCCTCGATTTCAGCGACCTGGGCTTCGAGGGCGTCCATGAGGGGGTTGGGCACGGGTGCCGGTTTCGGCGCCGGCTTTGCGGGCGGCTTCCTGGCCATGTCCAGCAGGGTGCGGTGCAGGCGCATCCAGCGGCCGGCTTCGGTGGCGTGGCCTTTCAGGATGGCGCGGTTGAGGCGGATCAGGGCGTGGGCGGCCATGTCGGCATAGTCGGGCAGGCCCTGTTCCATCTCGGCGTCCAGATCGACCGGTTCGGGTTCCGGCTGGTCCTGACGGCGCCAGCCTTCTTCGGCGGCGCGGTTCCGGAGCGTCGAGACGCGCATGCCGTAGCGGTCGCAGACCACCGAGGCCGACTCCCCGGCCAGATAGTCGGCCCGGGCGCGGGCCCAGGTCTCGTCCGAGGCGCGGTGATGGCCGGAGCGGGATCGGGGCTCGCGTTCGGCGAAGATGCCGGCGCATTCGTCGTCGATGGCGGCCCGGTCGGGGTCATAGGCCGGATCGTGTCCGGGCCAGTCGTTGGGCCAGTAGCCCTGGTCGGCGGGGTTGGGGGCGTGCGGGTCCATGGGGTCCTCCCTGTGTTTCAACCGGCCAGTGTGCGGGGGCTGTGAGGTGAGGCGGGGAGAATGACGGTCGCGGCGGGCAGGGTGTTGGAAAGGCGAGGGTTTGTTGCCGGAGATGTGCGGGTTGGGGGGCGTAGCTGAGCATTCCCGCCCGTTGGTGCTTCGTCTTTCGTCATCCTCCGGGCCGCGAAGCGGAACCGGGGGACCCAGCGGCGCGCGAGAGCGCGACCCTGTCACGGGTGCGCCTGTGTCCAGCTTTCGCCTTCGGCGCCGCTGGGTCCCCCGGTCTGCGCCGCGCAGGCGCGGCTTGCCGGAGGATGACGAAAGAAAGAAGGGGGACTTTAAAAGGGGTTCATCACAGCGGACACAGCGAAGACACGGCGGTCACGGCGGGGGTGGTGCGGCGTCCGATGCCGTAGCCCCGCCGGAGTGGTCCGTGCGGACTCTACGAATGCCCACGATGGGTGGAAAGCTGATGCTGCCGTGATAGGTCTTGTTGATGATCCTACTCACTCTCTTCGCGGGCATCCTTGCCGCATTCCCAGGACAGCCAGACGACATGGGCGTCTGTGATGTGACCGAACTGGCTCAAGTCCGTGTCGAACCGCTTCGACTGGATGGCAGACGGTTTTGCGGCGAGGTTGAGGTCCGGCAGTTGAACGATTTTTTGATATTGATGCCGCCCGGAACCGATCTTCTGACCTCGGAAAACGAGACAATCGTTCTGCCGCACGAATGGCCGGAGAGAGTCCCGCTTCATGAAGGACTGTATCGGATCGAGGGCTATATAAACGTCGACCCAGACTGCTTCGATGAATCAAAAGAGCAATGCGTGCCCATTGATCGTCCAGTTTTCCTCGACGTTGATCTCGCGGAGCCCCGAAGCCGCTAACGCTACCAGCGGCAGTCCTGACACGTTCAGACTCGCGGAATGGGCGTTCTTTGGGTCGGGAGCGGACCCCTTCCCGGGAGCCTGCTAGCCCCAAAATGGTGCGGTGCACAAAAACCTCTTGCATTCCCTTCGCACTTGCACCATATGGCACATCAACGCCCCGGAGTTTTGCGTGGGGTGGACCTTTCAGAGCGGCTTTGGCCGCCACCGAACCAGGAGATGTGACCATGGCTGACACTGCCGAGACCACCAAGAAGACCGTCGAGACCGCCACTGCCAAGGCCCAGGCCCAGGCTGAAAAGATCCAGGCCGCCGGTGCGCAGGCCGTGCGTGAAGGCATGGACAAGTCCATGGCCTCCATGTCGGAACTGAGCGTTCAGGCCAAGAAGAACCTGGACGCCGTGGTCGAGTCGGCCGCTGCTGCCCAGAAGGGCACCGAGGCCCTGACCAAGCAGGCCGCCGCCTATTCGCGCAAGTCGTGGGAAGACGGCATCGCCGCCGCCCAGTCGCTGACGCAGGCCCGTTCGGTTCAGGAAATGATCGAACTGCAGACCAGCTTCACCAAGTCGGCCATCGAGCTGTACGTGGCGGAAATGAACAAGGCTGCTGAAGTCATGACCGCTTCGGTCAAGGACAGCTTCAAGCCGATCAACGAGCGCGTCACCGCCTCGGTTGAGAAGTTCCAGGCCGCTCGCTAACCCCGAGCTTCCTGACGGAACATGGACGGGCCCCGGTGGAAACGCCGGGGCCCGTTTGCGTTTGGGAATATCCTCCATCCGTCTTCCCGGCGAAGGCCGGGATCCAGGGGGTTGGGCTTGTTCGGCTGAGTAGGCGGCAGTGCGCTTGGCTCTGGGCCCCGGCCTGCGCCGGGGAGACGGAGAACAAGGAAGTAAACGGAGAAATTGCTGTCGCCAACAAGGAGGTGTGACTGGACGTCCCTTCAAATCCCGACATGATGACCTATCTGACTGTCTCTTCCCCGATCCGGACTTCGAATGCCCAAATCACGGCCTGATGAGAATGGTGGAGGTCTCGGTGCCGCCGTCGTCACCGAAACCCGGCCCAAGCTGAAAAAGCCGTCGCTGTATCGCGTTCTGATCCTGAACGACGACTACACGCCGATGGAATTCGTCGTCTATGTGCTGGAACGCTTCTTCGGAAAGAGTCGCGATGACGCGACTCGCATCATGCTCTCGGTGCACCAGAACGGTGTGGGAGTGTGTGGCGTCTTTACCTATGAGGTGGCCGAAACCAAGGTCGCCCAGGTGATAGAGACATCCCGGCGGCACCAGCACCCCCTGCAATGCACGATGGAAAAGGACTGAGAGGAGCCTTACCCGATGCCTTCGTTTTCCCGTCCTCTCGAAGAGACGCTGCACCGCGCGGTCGCCTATGCCAATGAGCGCCGCCACGAGTATGCGACCCTTGAACACCTGTTGCTGTCGCTGATCGACGATCCGGATGCCTCGGTCGTCATGGGCGCCTGCAATGTCGATCTGGCGGCGCTGAAGGTGGCGCTGACGCTCTATGTCGACAACGATCTGGCGGCCCTGACCACGCCGGATGGCGATGACGCCAAGCCGACCGCCGGCTTCCAGCGTGTGATCCAGCGCGCGGTGATCCATGTGCAGTCCTCGGGCCGCGAGGAGGTGTCGGGCGCCAATGTGCTGGTCGCCATCTTCAGCGAGCGCGAGAGCCACGCGGCGTACTTCCTGCAGGAGCAGGACATGACCCGCTATGACGCGGTCAACTATATCGCCCATGGGATCGCCAAGCGGCCGGGGTCGGCCGAGACGCGCCCGGCCAAGCCGACCTCGCCCGAGGATGCCGAGGATGCCGCCGCCGCCAAGTCGGGCGGAGAGGCGCTGGAGGCTTACTGCGTCGACCTCAACGAGAAGTCGCGCCAGGGCAAGGTTGACCCGTTGATCGGTCGCCAGAGCGAGGTGGATCGCTCGATCCAGATCCTGTGCCGGCGGACCAAGAACAATCCGCTGCTCGTCGGCGATCCGGGCGTGGGCAAGACCGCCATCGCCGAGGGTCTGGCCCGCAAGATCGTGAATGGCGAGGTGCCGGATGTCCTGAAGGACGCGACCATCTTCTCGCTGGACATGGGCTCGCTGCTGGCCGGGACGCGCTATCGCGGGGACTTTGAGGAGCGGCTGAAGCAGGTCGTCAAGGAACTCGAGACGCACGACAACGCCATCCTGTTCATCGACGAGATCCATACGGTGATCGGGGCGGGGGCGACCTCGGGCGGGGCCATGGATGCCTCGAACCTGCTGAAGCCGGCGCTGGCGTCAGGGACGCTGCGGTGCATGGGCTCGACCACCTACAAGGAGTACCGCCAGCATTTCGAGAAGGACCGGGCCCTGGCCCGCCGCTTCCAGAAGATCGACGTGCATGAGCCGACGGTCGAGGACACGGTCAAGATCCTGCGCGGGCTGAAGTCGTACTACGAAAGCCACCACAAGCTGCGCTACACGGAGGCGGCGATCCGCACGGCCGTCGAACTGTCGTCGCGCTATATGTCGGACCGGAAATTGCCGGACAAGGCGATCGATGTGATCGACGAGGCGGGCGCCAGCCAGATGCTGCTGCCCGAGTCGCGGCGCAAGAAGACCATCGGCCAGAAGGAGGTCGAACAGGTCATCGCCAAGATGGCGCGCATCCCGCCGAAGTCGGTCTCCAAGTCCGACACCGAGAGCCTGAAGGAACTGAAGGGCGATCTGGAGCGGGTGGTCTATGGCCAGGAGCAGGCCATCGACCAGGTGTCCTCGGCCATGAAGCTGGCACGGGCGGGCCTGCGCGAGTCGAACAAGCCGATCGGCAGCTTCCTGTTCAGCGGGCCCACGGGCGTCGGCAAGACCGAGGTGGCCAAGCAACTGGCCGCGACGCTCGGCATCGAGATGCTGCGCTTCGACATGTCGGAATACATGGAGCGACACACCGTCAGCCGGCTGATCGGGGCGCCTCCGGGCTATGTCGGGCATGATCAGGGAGGGCTGCTGAGCGATGCCGTAGACCAGCATCCGCACGCCGTGGTGCTGCTGGACGAGATCGAAAAGGCCCACCCCGACGTCTACAACATCCTGCTGCAGGTGATGGACAACGGCATGCTGACCGATGCCCTGGGCAAGAAGGTCGACTTCCGCAATGTGGTGCTGATCATGACCACCAATGCCGGCGCGGCCGACAATGCGCGGGCGGCGATCGGCTTTGGCCGGGGCAAGGTCGAGGGCGAGGACGACAAGGCCATCCAGCGCCTGTTCACCCCCGAGTTCCGCAACCGGCTGGATGCCATCATCACCTTCAAGGCGCTGGGCGCGGACACCATCCGCCAGGTGGTGACCAAATTCATCCTGCAGCTGGAAGTGCAGCTGGGCGATCGCAACATCACCCTCGAGCTGACCGATGAGGCCACCGACTGGCTGGCCAAGAACGGCTTTGATGAACTGTATGGCGCGCGGCCGCTGGGCCGGGTGATCCAGGAGCACATCAAGAAGCCGCTGGCCGACGACATCCTGTTCGGACGCCTGACCAAGGGCGGGCACGTCAAGGTGGCGCTCAAGGACGGCAAGATCGTCTTCGACATCTCGGGCACCGAGACGGCGGCGAAGCAGGCTGCGGATGCGGACGCCGACGCGGACTGACGGCGGACGGCAGACATGAAAAGAGGCCCGGGGTTCGTGCCCCGGGCCTCGATCAATTCCGGTGGTGACTGTGCCTAGCGACGGCGGCCAAGAGCGCCGAGCAGCACGGCCAGACCGGCGACGATGCCGGTGGTCAGCAGGGGCTTGCGGCGGGCGAAGTCGAGGCCTTCCCGGGCCTTGCCCTGATACTGGGTCGGGGCCTTGTCGATGAGACCGTCGAGGCCGTCGATGACGCGGCCATAGGCGTCGCGGGCCTTGCCCTTGTACTCGGTCAGATGGCCCTCGACCTGCTGCTTGCGGTCGCCGGTCAGGCGGCCCAGGGCGGAACGGGCCTTGCCGAGCGTCTTCTCGCCGGTGCCTTCGATACGTTGGTCGGTCATGCATGTCTCCTGATGCGGATGGGGAGGGGTCTCCCAACAAGCGCATGCAAGAGGTGGGAGTTCCACCGACGACCTGCGACATCGCAGCGCTGCCGGTCAGGCGGAGGGGCGCCCCGTCAGAGCCGCGCGCTCGGCCGCGGTCATGTGACGCCAGCGACCTTCGGGGAGGCCGTCCAGGGTGATCGGGCCGATGTGGGTGCGCCACAGGTCCATGACGCGCAGGTCCAGCATTTCGCACATGCGGCGGATCTGGCGGTTGCGGCCTTCGCGCAGCACGAAGCGGAGGCACAGGGGGCCGATCTGCTCGACCTCGGCGCGCTTGAGGTTGCGACCGTCCAGCGACAGGCCGAAACGCAGGCGGGCGATCTTGGAGTCCGTCAGGGTGCCGCGCACCCAGACCTGATAGGTCTTTGGCAGGTCGGCATCGGGGCCGATGACGGCCTTGGCCACCACACCGTCGGTCGACAGGATCAACAGGCCGCGTGAGTCCTCATCCAGCCGTCCGATCGGGGGCAGGCTGTCGCGTGAAGAGGGCAGTGGGCCGTCGCCCAGCTGGGCCCCCGCTGTCAGCAGCCGGGCCGCCGGGATCTTGCCGGGTTCAGGCTGTCCCGAGACATAGCCCATGGGTTTGTGCAGCAGGAGGGTGACGGCCGAGTCGAGCTTGTCCTGCGCGGCGCTGGCCAGGGTCAGGGTCTGGCCGGGCAGGATCTTGCGACCCGCGTCGAGCACGGTTTCGCCGTCCAGCGAGACCAGACCCTCGGCGATCAGGGCGTCGGCCTCGCGCCGCGACGACAGGCCGGACTGACCCATGAATTTGTTCAGGCGGACCGGTTCGGTGCCTGTGTAGGTGCGGCTGAGCGACATGGGCCGGGTTTATCCTGTCGCAGGTGGGCCCGCCAGCGGCGTGTGGAGCTTGAGACCTTCGGCTCGGGCGTGCAAGCACGATGGCCCGCGCTCGCGTTGACTTTGAGTATCGGCTCCCTATATCAAGCCCCTACCAATCGAACCGCGCACGCTTCGCGACCGTGATTCCAGATCACGGTCGTCGATCCTGTTTTTCCTGCGGTGAACTCCTGTCCAGATTTCTGGATGTATGAGGGTTTTGCGTGCCAACAACAGAAGGACTTGTTTTGAAAGCTCAAGCTGCCAAGAAAACCCCCTATCGTATTCGCTTCCAACGTGTGCCGACGCGGGCCCGGATCGGGCTGGCCATGCGCCGGGATATGAATTTCGGTCCGCTCGGAGATGTCGAGCCGATGATCCAGGCCGGTGGCCTGTCGATCGCGCCGATCTCGACCGGTGACGCCAGCCTGCACGTCAATGGCGTGACGGTGCTGCCGACGGCCAAGGCCGGGGATCTGGAGAGCGGCGACCTGAAGGCGCTGGTGGTGCCGGGTGGCCATTCGGACGAGGCCGGAGACAAGGCCGTGCGTGAGCTCGTGGACATGGCCATGAGCAAGGGTCTGCCGGTCATCGCCTTTGGCGAGGGCGTGGTGCATGCGACCCGCGCAGCCGGGGCCAATCCGTCAGACTATGTGGATGCGCCCGCCGTGGTGACGGATGGCGACGTCGTGACCATGCTGGCCGACCGGGATGCCCTGTCGGCGGCGACCGCCCGCATCGGCTGAGTTGCCGCTCGGCTGAAGGGGTGTTCAGACCGAGCGAAACAACAGGCCGAGGTTGTTGGCGGGCAGGGCGGCGCGATGCGTGAGCCTCAATCCGTTCAACCGGGCTTCTGACACGACGTCTTCGAGGGCGCGCAGGCCCCACGCCGGGTCGCGCGCCCTCAGGCTTTCATGGAAGGCCAGATTGCTGGGCGCGGTCGGGGTGTCGGCTTCGACATAGGGGCCGTAGAGGGCGAACAGGCCGCCAGGACGGGGAAGGCGTTCGCCCGCCAGCTTCATCAGGCCGACGGTCGCGGACCAGGGGCTGATGTGGATCATGTTGATGCACAGGGCGACGTCGAAGGTGCCGTCCGGCCAGGTCGTGGGGTCGGCGGCGTCAAGCCGCAGCGGCGGCAGGAAGTTGTCGGGACCGTGCGTCCTTCTCCATGCCTCCAGAGCCTTGATCGCATCTTCGTTGAAGTCGGTTGGCAACACCGTGAGGCCCGGATGGGCGCGTGCCAGCGCCTCGCCATGGCCGCCCGTGCCGGTCGCGACCTCGAGCAGGCGTCCCGTTGCAGGGAGGTGCGGGGCGAGGAACCCCAGGATATGGGGCAGGTTTCGTTCGCCGGCCGGGGTTAACAGGTTGGGATCGTGTGCGGGAGCGGCAGCCGTCAAAAAATATTCTCCATCACATTCCTGCCGGAGGTAACCGGTTACAGCCGCGTGGCATGCGGGATCGCGAGGGGCTGTGTGGCACGATCGGTGAAAACTTGCAGCAGTTGACCTTTCCGGCCCGACGTTGTTCTAGCGTGTAACAGAGCGTGATCCTCGCGCTCACTGGGGGGCAGTCCGGCGAAGATCGGCGCTCCCGTCTGACGTTCAGGAGCGCTTACATGGCCCAATCCCCCATCGCCGGATTGCATCCGGCCCCGACCCGCCATGCCGAACTGGTGGCCTGGGTCGAGCGGATCGCCAGCCTGACCAAGCCCGACCGGGTGCACTGGTGCGATGGCTCCGAAGCCGAGAAGGCGGCGATCGTCGCCGACCTGATCGACAAGGGCACGCTCAGGGCGCTGGACCCGGTCAAGCGTCCGGGCAGCTATTATGCCGCCTCGGACCCGCGTGATGTGGCGCGCGTCGAAAGCCGCACCTTCATCTGTCCCGCCGATCCGAAGGACGCCGGGCCGACCAACAACTGGGCCGAGCCGACCGAGATGCGCGCGCGGCTGGACGGTCTGTTCGACGGCTGCATGGTCGGGCGGACGATGTATGTGGTGCCGTTCTGCATGGGGCCGCTGGGCTCGGAGATCAGTGCGCTGGGCGTCGAGATCACCGACAGCGGCTATGTGGCCGTGTCGATGGGCATCATGACCCGCATGGGCAAGGACGCGCTGGACGCGCTGGGCGAGGACGGGGTGTTCGTGCCAGCCGTCCATACGCTGGGCGCGCCGCTGGCCGACGGTCAGGCCGATGTGCCGTGGCCCTGCAATGAGGACAAATGGATCGTCCATTTCCCCGAGACGCGGGAGATCTGGTCCTATGGCTCGGGCTATGGCGGCAACGCCCTGCTGGGCAAGAAATGCTATGCGCTGCGCATCGCCTCGGTCATGGCCCGCGACGAGGGCTGGCTGGCCGAGCATATGCTGATCCTGAAGCTGACCGATCCGCAGGATCGGGTGAAGTATGTGGCCGCAGCCTTCCCGTCCGCGTGCGGCAAGACCAATCTGGCCATGCTGCAACCCTCGATCCCCGGCTGGAAGGCCGAGACGGTCGGCGACGACATCGCCTGGATGCGGTTCGGCGACGACGGGCGGCTGTATGCGGTGAACCCGGAAGCGGGCTTCTTTGGTGTGGCGCCGGGCACCAGCCGCAACACCAACAAGAATGCGCTGGAGACTCTGGCGACCAACACCGTCTTCACCAATGTGGCGCTGACGGCGGACAATGATGTGTGGTGGGAGGGCCTGACGAAAGAGGCCCCCGAAGGCCTGACCAACTGGAAGGGCCAGCCGCACGATCCGGCCTCTGGCGAGCCTGCGGCCCATCCCAACGCGCGCTTTGCCGCCCCCGCCGCCCAGTGCCCGACGATTGCGCCGGAATGGGAAGACCCGAAGGGCGTGCCGATCGACGCCATCCTGTTCGGGGGGCGCCGTGCCAGCGCCGTGCCGCTGGTGACCGAGGCGTTCGACTGGGAGCACGGGGTGTTCCTGGGCTCGACCGTGGCGTCCGAAGGGACCGCGGCGGCCGAGAACAAGGTCGGCGAGCTGCGCCGCGACCCGTTCGCCATGCTGCCCTTCTGTGGCTACAACATGGGGGACTATTTCGCCCACTGGCTGGCCATGGGCAAGAAGAGCGACCCGGCGAAACTGCCGCGGTTCTACTTCGTCAACTGGTTCCGCAAGGGATCGGACGGCAAGTTTGTGTGGCCCGGCTTTGGCGACAATGCCCGGGTGCTGAAGTGGATCAGCGAGCGGCTGAACGGTGAGGCCGAGGCGGTGCGGACCCCGGTCGGTCACGTGCCGACGCGTGAGTCGCTGGATCTGGACGGGCTGGAGCTGTCGGAGGCCGACCTGGCGACCCTGCTGGACGTCGATGTCGAGGTCTGGACCGAGGAAGCCTCGCGCATCCCGGCCTTCTTCGAGACGTTCGAGGATCGCATGCCCAGGGCTCTGTGGGACCAGCTGAAGGCGCTGGAGCAGCGGCTGTCATCGGCCCGCAGCGCCTCCATGGCGGCCGAATAGGGCACGCTCCGGCTTGATTTCAGGACGCGCCCGGTCGATGCACCGGGCGTGACCTCCTCTTGCGACATTGCCGTCATCGGCGCGGGCGTACTGGGCCTCAGCGTCGCCGCCGACCTGCGCGCGCGCGGACGGAACGTGTGCGTCATCGACCCGGGCGGGGCCAATGCCTCGTCGGTGGCTGCGGGCATGATTGCGCCGGCGATGGAAAGCCTGCTGGACCCGTTCGAGGCGGATCCGGAGGGGCGGGCCGCCGTGCTGCGCGCGGCGCGGGATCTGTGGCCCGGGTTCGCCGAGCGGCACGGAATCGCGCTGATCCGGGACGGGGTGGACTGGATCGGGCCAGATGCCGACGGGGTGATCGCGCGGCTGGCGGTGCTGGGCTTTGCAGCCGGGCGGACGGAAGCGGGCGTGTTTTGCCCGGAGGACTGGCGGATCGATCCGGTCGCGGCGCTGGGCACGCTGGCACAAGGTATCGGACGGGTGGACGGCCGGGTCGCAGCGGTGCGGGTTCAGGCGGAGGGGTGGCAGCTGACGCTGGCGGACGGTGCCGTGATGTCTGCGCGGGCCGTGGTGCTGGCCTGCGGGACGACCTTTCCGGACCTGCCCGAGGCAGCGAGGCACGCGGTCGATCGGGTTCAGGCGATCGGCGGGCGGCTGGCGTTTACGATCCGGCGGCTGGTCGAGCGTCCGGCGCGGTTTGCCGGCGGCTATGCGGTGCCCCTGGGCGACGGCACGGTGATCGGCGCGACCATGGAGGCGGGCGGGCTGGTGGCCGAGGCGTCAGACCTTCAGGATGCGCTGCTGCGCCGGGCGCAGCAGGCGCTGGGCCTGCAGGAGATCGGCCCGGTGGAGTGGCGGTCGGGTGTGCGGGGAGCGACGGCGGACGGCCTGCCCCTGTCCGGTGAGGTCCTGCCCGGACTGCACCTGGCGCTGGCGCCGCGCCGCAACGGCTGGCTGATGGCGCCGGCGCTGGCCGCGCAGACGGTGGCCGGGATCGAGGGCCGCCAGACCGGCTGACCGCCCCCGACCCCTTCAGCCTAGTCCGGCAGGGTGAAGCGGATGCCGACGGTGACGCGGGCGCCGCCGACGGCTTGGCCGTCCACGGTGCGCGGGCTCATGCGGAAGTCGCGGGACAGGCGGGTGGCTGCGCGGCCAAAGCCGTAGCCGCCGGGGGTCTCGCTGACCACCTGACAATCGGTGAGGCTGCCGTTGACCCGCACGGTGCAGCTGAGCGTCGCAGAGCCCGTGACGTTCGCCGTGATGGCGCGCTCAGGATAGGCGCGCATCAGGGCCTCCCCGGACGGTTTGCGGACCCAGTCGGGGTTGGTGATGGTCGGCGGCCCAGCGGGCACGACCTCGGTTGGCGTGGTGCCCGTGCCCTCAGGGGACGGGTTCGGGATCGGCTTGGTCAGGGTGATGGCCGGGCCGGTCGCCGGGGTCGGAATGTCCGGAATGACGACGGTCAGCGTTTCCGTCGTCGGGACGGTTTCCAGCGGACGATGGATCGGCGGGTTGGGGGCGGGCGGCTCGGGCGCGACCTCGGGCTCGGGCGGAGGCTGCCTGTAGAATTCGAGCTTGATCGTGGAGTCCGGCTCGGACGGTGCGGTCAGGGGCAGTTCGAAGCGCTGATAGTAGAGGGCAATGCCGACGCCGACATGGGCGGCCAGCACGATCGCCACTGCGGTCAGGGTGGTGGGGGTCAGCTTCCACCGCGGCGTATCGCCATAGTCGAGGGGGCTGACCAGGCCGGGGCCACCGGCGTGATTCATCATCATGGACGTCTCTCCCTTATGCCGTCCCCACAGCACACCCTGAGGTGAAGGGGGCGCTGACCTTGCGGCAAGTTTAAGGCGAGCCCGGCGTGCGACGATCACGGTTCGGTGGGTTAAGATTCAATTAACCATGTCAGCCCAGCCTCCGGGTCATGACCATCAGTGCGATTCCCTCCCAGGGCGGTGTCGAGGCAGCCATTCGGCGCGCCTCTGCCTCGACGGGTGTGGACTTTGATTTCCTGATGAAGACGGCCCAGCGCGAGAGCGCCATGAACCCGTCGGCACGGGCGCGGACGTCATCGGCGGCGGGCCTGTTCCAGTTCATCGAGCAGACCTGGCTGTCGACCCTGAAGCAGCACGGCGGCAAGCACGGTTACGGCCAGTATGCGGACCTGATCTACAAGGGGACGGACGGGCGCTGGCGCGTGGATGGCGCGGCGCGGAATGTGGTGCTGGACCTGCGCTATGATCCGGTGGCGGCCTCGGCCATGGCGGGGGAACTGACGGCGTCGAACGCGGCCTATCTGCGCGGGCGGATCGGGCGGGAGCCGACAGCGGGTGACCTTTATGCCGCGCACTTTCTGGGACCGGCGGGGGCGGCCAAGCTGGTCGAGGCGGTGAATACGCGGCCCGGCGCCAGTGCGGCGGCCCTGTTTCCCCAGGCGGCGGCGGCCAACCGATCGATCTTTTACCGGGACGGACGCCCGGCCACGGTCGGTGAGGTCTATGCCAATCTGACCAGCAAGGCGGGGCAGGGCATGCCCGCCAGTCCGTCGTCGGCGCCGGTGATCGACGCCCTGTCGCCCAAGGACCGGATGGTGGCGGATCAGATGGACCGGATGCGTCAGGATCAGGGCCTGCTGGCGCTGTTGCTGGGTCAGGAGGGCGAAGAAGGCAATGCCGGGTTTATGCGGGCCTTTGTCGGCACGGCTGACGCCTGATCCAGCACGGTTGGTAAACTGTGCATTAAGCCTGTCGCGCGCATGCTTCGGATCGGGAATCGGAGCACACCGGTTCGTATAGCCCAGCTGAGTCCGACATGACGGCCTATCGCGCCCGCCTTACCGAGTTCGACATCCGCCGACTGATCAAGTCGACCGACGAGGACGAACGCGCGGCCGCGACTCACAAGCTTTGCCGGAACATGGAGCGGGTCGAGCTGACGCCGGAGGACCGTGAGGCGGCCGAGAAGATCCTGCGCGTTCTGGCCCATGATGCGGCGGAACTGGTGCGGCGCGCGATGGCGGTGACGCTCAAATCATCGGACCTGATCCCGCGCGATGTGGCGCGGCGGCTGGCGGCGGATGTGGACAGTGTGGCCCTGCCGATTATCGGCTTTTCGCCCGCCTTTTCCGACGAGGACCTGATCGAGATCGTCAAGGCGGGGTCGACCACCCGGCAGGTGGCGATCGCCGCCCGGCCCCGGGTGTCGCGCGACGTCTGTCAGGTGCTGGCCGAGACCGGCAGCCGCGAGGCGGTGCGGACGCTGGCGGCCAATGACAACGCCGATCTGGCCGAAGACGCGATGAATGTGGTCGTCGACCGGTTTGCCGATGCCTCCGAAGTGCTGACCGCCCTGTCCTATCGTCAGGTGCTGCCGCCGGACATTACCGAGCGGCTGGTCGCCCATGTGTCGGAAACGGTGCGCGAGCATCTGATCAGTCGCCATGCCATCGCGCCCGAGGCGGCGATCCGTCTGTCGGCCCATGCGCGCGAGCGGGCGACGCTGGATCTGGTCGACCAGGCGGCCACCACGACGGACATGGCGACCTTTGTCTCGCGGCTGAACGGGCGCCGGGCGCTGACGCCGTCGCTGTTGCTGCGGGCGCTGGCGCGCGGTCAGCTGACCTTTGTCGAGCACGGGCTGGCCGAGTTGGCCCAGACACCGCATGCGCGGACCTGGCTGATGGTGCATGACGCCGGGCCGCTGGGGCTGAAGGCGATCTATGACCGGGCGGGTCTGCCGCCGCGTCTGTTCCAGGCCTTCCGCTCGGGGATCGATACCTGGCGGGCGCTGCAGGCTGAGGGCGCGGATTTCACCGCAGAGACCTTCCGTCAGCGGATGCTGGAACGCTTCCTGACGCAACGGCCCAATGTGCCGCGCGAGGATCTGGCCTATCTGATGGAGCGGCTGGACCGCGCGCCGATGCCGGTGGACGCGCAGCGGGCCGCTAACGCGGCCTGAGGCCTTTGCCCCGCCGGGCAAAGGTGTCTTCGAGGATCAGGGCGGTGCGGCGGGATCAGGCCGCGTGTTCGGCGACGCGGGCTTCCAGGGTTTCGGCCAGGGTCTGGCCGACCGGGTGATCGTCGGTCTGGATCTTGTCGCGGACGACGGCGCGGATGGCGTCGATATGGGCATCGACCAGCACGATGGGCGCGGCCATGCGCTTTTCCGGGGCGTCCATCAGCTTGCACAGCGACCCGGCGAGGCGGGTCACCAGCGGGTACTGATAGGTGGTGCCGAGCCCCTTGAGGTCGTGGGCGCGGAAGTAGAGGGCCTCGGCCGTTTCGGTATTGTAGCCCTTGTCGCGGATATCGGCCTGGGCCTTGTCGAGCTTTTCGATTTCGTCCTGCAGCCATTGGGCGAACTGGGAGGACATGGCCTGCAGGGCCTCCTCCGCCTTGGCGATGGCCTTGGCGTCGACGCCGCCGAATCCACCACCGACCTTCAGGCGAAGGGTGTTGGGGGGGCGAATGACCTGTGCCGGACCGCTCATCGGCTGCTCCTGTAGAAATCTGGCCGTGATCATGCCCGGGGCGTCTTAAGAAGCCGTGACCGTCAGCCCGTGAATTGCTCGGCGAGCACCCGTTCCTCGAACGAGCGGCCGGGATCGAACATCATGGTCAGGTTGATGTCGCGGCGCTCGCACACATCGACCCGGCGCACGCGACGGACCTCGAAACTGTCGGCGGTGGCGCTGACCGGGCGCTTGTCGGCCTCGAGGACCTCGAAGCTGACCTGGGCCTCGTGCGGGAGCAGGGCGCCGCGCCAGCGCCTGGGGCGAAAGGCGCTGATGGGGGTCAGGGCGAGGATGCGGGCGTCCAGCGGGATAATGGGGCCGTGGGCCGAGAGGTTATAGGCGGTCGAGCCGGCTGGCGTTGCGATCAGGCAGCCGTCGCAGCTGAGCTCCTCCATCCGCACGCGCCCGTCGACGCGGATGCGCAGCTTGGCGCTTTGCCGGGTCTGGCGCAGCAGGGAGACCTCATTGATGGCCAGACCGCTGTGGGTGGCGCCGCTTTCGCTCCAGGCGTCCATCTGCAGCGGGTGGATGACGGTGCGGTCGGCGGCCGTTAGGCGAGGCAGGAGGTCGTCCTCGTCATAGTCATTCATCAGAAAACCGACCGAGCCGCGGTTCATGCCGTAGACGGGCGTGCCGCGCGCCAGATTGACGTGCAGGGTTTCCAGCATGAAGCCGTCCCCGCCCAGGGCGACGATGACCTCAGCCTCGGTCTCGGGCACATGGGCATAGCGGTCGCGCAGGCGGGCGAGCGCGGCCTGGGCCTCGGGGCGTTCGCTGGCCACAAAGGCCAGCCGGGGAGCGGGAGGAGGGGTCACGGGCACAGGTGAGACCGGGGGTGCCGACTTGTCAAACGTCCATTGCCGGGCTGCGGTCAGGCGGCCGGGGCTGTGCCGTCGCCGATAAGGGCGCGAAGGGCTCGCGCGGCGGACTGGGGCGAGAGGGCGCCCCGCAGCCAGACGGCGTTGCCGGCCTCACCGGGCGGGCCGCCGTTCAGCTGGCGGATTTCGTAGAGCAGGGGCGGAAAGACCGCGCGATCAATCCCGACGGCCGCGCAGGCATAGTAGAGGGCTTCCGGTGTATTGTGCGTCAGGCAGGCCTTCACCTGGGCCATGGAGAAGCCACCGAGGACAACGAGGGCATGCTGGAACAGGCCCAGCTTTTTCTCGCGGATGGCCCGGATCAGATAGCCGGGGCGAAGCTGACCGGCGGCCTGAAGTTTCAGCACCAGACGTCTGTCCATCTCGTCGCGGTCCTCGTCGACCGGGGGCGGAGGTGTGCCCATACCGAGCGAGGTGAAGGCCGTCTGCACGGCATCCTCGACGGCGTCGTCGAGCCGGATGTCGGTGATGGCGAAGCGTTCGGCCATCGACTCGCGCAGTGCGGTGCCGATCCAGGTGTACAGTTGCCGGGCCATGGATTCGTCAAGGCGCGGATGGCGGGCGAGGGGCGCGCGCAGGGCCGCAAGGCGGCGCGAGTGTTCGACGAGGCGGCGCAGACCCTCGGCACTGATTTCTGCCGTGGCGTTGCCGGCCAGAGCCGTCAGGGGAGCGGGGTGGGCCTGATCCAGAATGGCATCGGCGACGCGAGCGCTGAGGTTAGGGCGGCGGGCCACCTCGATCTGATGCTCCAGACTGGCCTTGACGAGTACGGCCAGCAGGTCCTCATCCTTGAGGATCGGGCTTCGGGCGAGGATCGGACGGGCGATCTCGATATCATCGAGCGCCAGAATATTGACGAGGGCGGGCGGCGCCCAGGTGGCTGTCGCCAGACGCTCGGAGAGGGCCTTGCGGATATCGTGTTCGGCCTGACGGGCCAGAACCAGGAAGATGTCGGTCAGGACCGGAGACAGATCCTGGCTGGTGGCCGGGTGCTGGTCGCACAGGGCCATGACGCCCATCAGAAGTCGCTGCCGGTCCTCAAGGGACCGGCTGTGGGCGAGGGTCAGCAGGTCCGTCATGGCCGCGCCGGGTGGCTGAAGGGGGCCTGTGTCTTCCAGGGCGACTGCCGTCACGATCGACAACTCCCGACACCTCAAGCCGACGACCGACTCGATACGATGTCAGGACGACTATCCGGCCAAGGCGGTGAAGACGGGGTTAACCACATCTTGCCGAGCGCTGCCGTGTCGCGCTGCGGCTTGACCGAATGGCCGTCCGGGGCGAGTTTCGCATCCGGATTGAGGAGAGACGTCTATGGCTGATGGAGCCCCCGCATCGCTGAAGTCGCGCGTGTCCGAGGCCGAATGGCAGGCGCGCGTCGATCTGGCGGCCCTGTATCGTCTGGTCGCCCTGCATGGCTGGGACGACATGATCTTCACCCACATTTCTGCGCGGGTGCCGGGGCCGGAGCTTCACTTCCTGATCAACCCGTACGGCTATTATTTCGAGGAAATCACGGCCTCGTCGCTGGTGAAGGTCGATCTGGACGGCAACATTGTTCAGGAGACAACCAACTTCATCAATCCGGCCGGGTTCACCATCCATTCGGCCGTGCATGCCGCGCGCGAGGATGCGCACTATGTCATCCATCTGCACACGGTGGCCGGTGTCGGCGTGGCGGCCCAGCAGCACGGTCTGCTGCCCGTCAGCCAGAACGCCTGTCTGTTGCAGCATCAGGTGGCCTATCACGGCTATGAGGGGCTGGCGCTGAACCACGACGAGCGCGAACGCCTGGTCGCAGATCTGGGCGACAAGCCGCTGATGCTGTTGCGGAACCACGGAACGCTAGCGGTCGGTCAGACGGCTGCGGCGGCCTGGGTCGGGATGTTCTTCCTCGAGCGGGCCTGCGCCCAGCAGATCGCCGCCCTGTCGGCGGGCCGCGACAATGTGCTGATCGCCCCGGATGCGGCGCAGAACGAGACGAAGGAACAGGGCAAGGGCATCGGCTTCATCTCGGCGCTGGCATGGCCCGGCGCGCTGCGCATGCTGGACCGGAAGTCACCCGGCTACGACGCCTGACCATGGGGCGGGGGCTGGGCATAGGTCTGGTCCTTGCCGGTACGCTGGCAATGGCCTTTCCGGCAGCGGCCGGGCCCTGGACGCGTGAGCAGGCAACGGCGCAGTTCATCCTGAAATATGAAGTGATGCGGGCCGAGCGGGGGTTCGACCTGGATGGCAACAGCCAGCCCCTGCTGGCGGAGCGGCGCGACAGCAGCTTGAGCCTCTATGCCGAATACGGCCTGACCGACCGGCTGATGCTTGTGCTCAAGACCGACTGGCAAAGCGGCTCGGACGCCTTTGTCGACTATGAGGGGCGGGGGCCGCTGGAGATCGGGCTGGCGTGGCAGGTCTATCGCGATCCGGCGAATGCTGTGGCGCTGCAGGTCAGCTATGCCGACGGCGGTGAGGGACGGAATGCCGGCTATGCCGCGCCGGGGGAAGGCACGGCGGACTGGGAGGTGCGGCTGTCGGCGGGACGGTCGGTGACGCCGCCGCAGCCTGTACTGGGGCTGCAGTCTGTGTTCGTCGATGTGCAGGGTGCGCGGCGGTTCCGGCAGGGGCTTGAGGACGAGACGCGGGTCGACGTCACCCTCGGCGGGCGGTTCGGGCGGGACTGGATGGTGCTGGGCCAGCTGTACGGCGGGCAGGTGGACAACGGCGGGCCGCGCTGGCTGTCGGCCGAAACGTCGGTGGTGCGCGATCTGGGTGACTGGAGCTTGCAGGTTGGATGGCGGACGGCGCTGGACGGGCGGGAGACGCCGCAGTCTGAAGGCTGGCTTGTGGGAGTCTGGCGACGGTTCTGACCCTGCGACGGAACACCGCGCCGGAATCTGCAACCTCGTGCGTTCCTGATTAGTAATTGCGTCTGGCTGACAGACCGCTATGTGCTGCCCGTATTGCTGCAGGGACTTTCCGACACGTGATCAAGCGCCACTTCCTCCTCGTCGCCGCTGGCGTTCTGGTCTTGCTGATGGCGGTCGCCGTCATCGTCCGGCTGTCGTTTGCCGATGACGGCGGTCAGGGCGGGCCGGGGGGTGGCCGGGGCGGCGCCCAGGAAGTCGCGGCGTTTGAAACGACCGAGCGGACCTTTTCTGACACCCTTCAGCTGGTCGGCGTTGCGCGGGGGCAGCGGTCGGTAGAGATCGCTTCGACCAACACCGAGCTGATCACGCGGGTGCTGTTCCGTGACGGCCAGTCGGTAAGGGCCGGCGCGCCGCTGGTCGAACTGCAGGCCCGCGAACAGGAAGCCGGGATGATTGAGGCCCGGGCCCGCGTGGAGCAGGCCCAGCGGGACTATGATCGCAGCAAGGAATTGGTCGATCGGGGAATCGCGCCCCGGGTCAATCTGGAGCAGGCCGACTCGGCGCTGAAGGCCGCCCAGGCGTCGCTAGAAGCGGCTGAGGCGCGCCGGGGTGAGCGCGTGATCCGCGCGCCCTTTTCTGGGGTTCTGGGCCTGACGACGGTCACGCCGGGCACGCTGGTCGGGCCGGGCACGGTGATCACGACGCTGGACGACATCAGCACCATCCGCATCGATTTCCCGCTGCCCGAGCGCTACCTGTCGCGGGTCCAATCCGGCACGCCGATCAGTGCGACGGCCGACGCCTTCCCCGGCTCGCAGTTCACGGGCCGGATCGCGCGGGTCGATACGCGGATCGATGAGGTGACCCGCTCGGCGACCGCGCGCGCGGAACTGCCCAATCCCGAAGGCCGGATTCGTCCGGGTATGTCGATGCGGGTGACCGTACGGCAGGGCCAGCGGCAGAGCCTGGCGGTGCCGGAGTCGGCCATCCAGTATGAGGGCGAGGGGGCCTTCGTCTATCGCATCATGCCCGCCGAAGACGGTCGGATCGCCCAGCGCGTCGAGGTCGAGACCGGAGTGGTCGAGGATGGCTATGTCGAGATCCTGTCCGGGCTCGACGCGGGCGACGCCGTGGTGGCCTCGGGCCTGAACCGGATCCAGCCGGGCGCGCCGGTCACGGTGGCCGGACGGAGCAACGGCCAATGATGCTGTCCGACATCGCCGTCCGCAGGCCCGTCTTTGCCGCCGTTGCGGCCATCGTGCTGTGCGTGATCGGGGCGGCGGCGTTCTTCTTCGTGCCGGTGCGCGAACTGCCCGATGTGGACCCGCCGATCGTGTCGGTGACCACCAGCTATACGGGGGCCTCGGCCGAGGTGATCGAGAACCGGATCACGGAGCCGGTCGAACAGCAGATTGCCGGTATCCAGGGCGTCGAAAGGATCACGTCATCCAGCCGCGACGGGCGTTCGAACGTCCGCATCGAGTTCTCGCTGGATACGGACCTGGACGTTGCGGCCAACGATGTGCGCGATCGGGTGTCGCGGGTGACCGGTCAGTTGCCGGATCAGGCCGATCCGCCGCGGGTGTCCAAGTCGGACGCGGACTCCCAGCCGATCATGATCGTCTTCCTGCGCTCGTCGGAGATGGATCGGCTGGAACTGACCGACTATGCGGAACGGTCGCTGACCGAGCGGTTCGCCACCCTGCCGGGCGTGGCCGAGGTGCGGATCTATGGCGAGCAGCGCTATGCGATGCGCGTATGGCTGGACGCCGATGCGCTGGCGGCGCGCGGTCTGACCGTATCGGACGTCGAGAGCGCCCTGACGTCCCAGAATATCGAACTACCTGCGGGGACACTGGAGTCGACCGACAAGGACTATACGATCCGGGTAGCCCGCAACTATGCCACGGCCAGCGACTTCGCCAACCTGCCGATATTGAATGGCGGGTCTGCATCCGGGTCGGGCATATCGGGCGCGGTTGCCGGCGGCTATGTGACCCGACTGGGCGACATCGCCCGCATCGAGGAGGCCCCCGAGGACGACCGCCGCCTGTTCCGGGGCAATGGTCTGGATCAGATCGGTCTGGCCATCACCCGACAGTCCCAGGCCAACGACCTGGCCATTTCCGAAGGCGTGCGCGCCATGATCGAGCAGGTCAGCCCGACCCTGCCCGAGGGGGCGGAACTGGTCATTGGATCGGACAACTCAGTGTTCACCTCACACGCCATTGATGAGGTCTGGATCACCGTCGGCATCGCCCTTGGGCTGGTGGCGCTGGTCAATTTCATCTTTCTGGGAACGCTCAGGGCGGCGCTGATCCCGTCGATCATCGCGCCGATCTGTCTGCTGTGCATCTTCATCGTGCTGGCGGCCTTCGGCTTTTCGCTGAACCTGTTGACGCTGCTGGCCATGGTGCTGGCCATCGGACTGGTCGTCGACGACGCCATCGTCGTGACCGAGAACATCCAGCGTCGCCTGGACCATGGCGAGCCGCCGCTGGTCGCCGCCGAGCGCGGCACGCGTCAGGTGTTCTTCGCCGTTGTCGCCACCACGATCGTGCTGCTCTCGGTCTTTGCACCGCTTCTGTTCCTGCCCGGCTATGTCGGACGGCTGTTCGTGGAACTGGCGGCGGCCATCGCCGGGGCCGTGGCCTTCTCGGCCTTCCTGGCGCTGACCCTGTCGCCGATGCTGGCTTCGAAGCTGTTGCGGCCCGCCAGCGGTTCGGGTTTCGTGGCGCGCAAGGTCGACGCGGGCATGGACCGGCTGAAGACCTCCTATCAGCACTCGCTGAACGCCATGCTGGGGGTTCGCAAGGCGCTGATCGCCACCATCGCCGTGGTGGTGTTTGTCGCCCTGGGGGCCGTCGGCATGTTCATGACCCTGCCCAGCGAACTGGTCCCGCCCGAGGACCGCGGCAGTATCTTCATCCGCGTTCAGGGCCCTGAGGGCGCAGGCTATGACTATACGCGCGACATCATGATGGGCATCGAGCCCATTCTGGCCAGCTACGCCCAGACCGGCGAGGTCGAGAGCTATTTCATTTCTGCCCCCGGCTGGGGCGGGGGCAATAATGGCGGCAACGCCAGCCTCAGCCTGACCGATTGGGGCGACCGTGAGCGCTCGGCTGACGAGATCGCCCAGGATTTGAACCGCCAGCTTCGGAGCCAGCCCGGCGCCCAGGTCAATGCCTTTGCCCGCAGCGGCCTGTCGCGCGGGGGTGGGGGCAACAGCGTCGAAATGGTCATGACCGGCCCCGAATATGGAAGCATGTTCCAGTGGGTCCAGCCGATCATGGCGGCAGCCCAGGCCAACCCCAATCTGTCGCGCCCGCGCCTCGACTATGAGCCCAACTCGCCGCGCCTGCTGGTCGATGTTGATCCGGAGCAGGCCGCCAGCCTCGGGGTATCGTCACAGGAGATCGGGCGCACCCTGCAGACCATGTTCGGGTCGCGCCGGGCCACGACCTATATCAAGGGCGGGCAGGAGTACGACGTCATCCTGCAGACCGAGCGCGCCGACCGCGCGGCAGTCTCGGATCTGGAAACGCTTTATGTCGGCACGCGATCAGGGGGAGTCGTGCCGCTGTCCTCTGTGGTTGAAACCCAGACCTCGGGGGATACGCCGGACCGGCGTCGTCTGGACCGGCAGCGCGCGATCAGCCTCTCGGTTGACCTGAACCCCGGCTACACCGTCGGTGACGCCATCGCCTTTTTCGAGGCGGAGGTCGCGAAACAACCGCCCGGTGTCGCCACGATCCAGTGGGGCGGCGCGGCTCGTGATCAGCAGGAATCCGGCGGTGCCGTCATTGCGGCCTTTGGCCTGGCGCTGTTGCTGGTCTTCCTGGTGCTGGCGGCCCAGTTCGAAAGCTGGATCACACCGGCGGTCATCATGCTGACGGTGCCGCTGGCGGCGGCGGGCGGGCTGTTTGGCCTGGTGATGATCGGATCAAGCCTGAACATCTATTCGCAGATCGGGCTGATCATCCTGATCGGGGTGGCGGCCAAGAACGGCATTCTGATCGTCGAGTTCGCCAACCAGCTCCGCGATCAGGGACGAACGGTGCGCGAGGCCATCATCGAGGCCTCGGCCCTGCGTCTGCGCCCGATCATCATGACGTCGATCGCCACGGCCTTCGGGGCCTTGCCGCTGATGCTGTGGCAGGGCGCGGGGGCGGGCAGCCGCCAGACCATCGGCGTGGTGATCTTCGCCGGGGCCATGTTCGCGACCCTGCTGACGCTGTTCGTGGTGCCGGTGATCTATGGCGTTCTGGCGCGCTTCACGCGGTCGCCGGAATATACGGCCCGCAAGATCGAGGAATGGGAAGCGCAGGAAGTCGCAGCCAATGACGCCATGCCCAAGGCCGCGGAATAGAGCCTAGCGCGGCGAGGTCTCGATCTTGAGCCAGGCGATCAGGTCGCGGCGATCCTGATCGTCGGGCACGCCGGCGAAGCTCATCTTGTTGCCCGGCAGGAAGGTGCGAGGATTGGCCAGCCACTGGTCCAGCTGTTCGCCGTCCCAGGTGAAGTCGGCCGCCAGCAGGGCCTTGGAATAGTTATAGCCCTCGTGCCGTCCGGCCGCGCGACCGAACACGCCGTAAAGGTTGGGGCCGGTCATGTTGGGGCCGCCCGGAGTGACTGTGTGACAGGCGCGGCAGCGGGCGAAGGCGCGCCGGCCATTCTCGTAATCCGCGTCGTTGTAGGGCGCGGGCAGGGCCGCGATGGCGACGCCGATCTGTTCCGGCGTGAGGGGCGCGGGCGGCGGCGCTTTCGGTATGGCCGTGCCCGACGACTCGCCACAGGCGGCGACGGCGAGGGCCAAGAGGGCGAGGCTGGCGATGCGGACAGTCGGGGAGGGTGTCATCGGGAGCTCCATGTTCCGTCCGGCATAGGTCGAGTGGTGGAAATCGACAAGCGGACTGGACGACGCGGGGCAGCACCTGATAATCACTGTCAACTGGAAGGCGCGCCGAACGCGGACGGTTGTGACCCCCGATTCCCCGCCCGACCCGCGACGGCAGTTCGTAGTCCCATGACCGAGATCATCACGCTGAGCCGGGCCCGCAGGGGCCAGGGAGGCCGGATTCACGCCGTCGAGGCGATCGAGGCCAATCCCGCCGATGCGCTGGAGCTGGAACGCCGCCTGCTGGAATTCGGTCTGGTCGAGGGCGCGCGGGTGCAGATGATCCACGAGGGGCCGGTCGGTCGTGATCCGGTCGTGCTGGACGTCGAGGGCATGCGGATCGCGCTGCGGCGGCACGAGGTGCGGGGCCTCAGCCTGCAACTGGACGAGGCGGACATCGGAGCATGAGCGCGTCGATGACGACCGTCGCCCTGGTCGGCAATCCGAACAGCGGCAAGACGGCCCTGTTCAACGCCCTGACGGGCAGTCGGCAAAAGGTCGCCAACTATGCCGGGGTGACGGTCGAGCGGAAGGCCGGCGCCATCAAGGCCCCAGACGGCACGCCGATGACGGTGCTGGACCTGCCGGGGACCTATTCGCTGCGGGCGCGCAGCCCCGATGAGGTGATCACACGCGATGTGGTGCTGGGCCGACGGCCCGGGGATGTGCCCGATGTGCTGGTGGTGGTGGCCGATGCAACCAACCTGCGGCTGGTGCTGCGACTGGCGCTGGAGATCAAGGCGATTGGCCTTCCGGCGGTCATGGCGCTGAACATGTATGACATCGCCGAGCGTCAGGGCCTGCGGATCGATCTGCAGGGTCTGTCGAAGGCCATCGGCATGCCGGTCGTGACCACAGTGGCGACGCGGAAGCGCGGGCTGGAGGATTTGCTGACTACCGTGCAGGGCGTGCTGGCGTCGACTGCGGTCCAACCCTCGACCTGGCACGAGCCCGACGTCGCAGAGATCCGGCAGGCCCATCGTGAGGCCAGTCGCATCCTGTCGGCGCATGTAAAGCCACCCGAGCGCCCCGATACCCTGACCGGCAAGATCGACGGCGTGCTGCTGCACCCGGTCGCGGGGCTGCTGATCCTGCTGGCGCTGCTGTTCGTCATGTTCCAGGCGGTGTTCAGCTGGGCCGCGCCGGGGATGGATGCCATCGACCTGGGGCTGGGCGCGCTGGGCGGCTGGGTCGCGGGGATCATGCCCGACGGCCTGTTGCAGAGCCTGATCGTCGACGGGCTGATCTCCGGGGTCGGCAGTGTGCTGGTGTTCCTGCCGCAGATTCTGGTGCTGTTCCTGTTCATCCTGCTGCTGGAAGACTTTGGCTATATGGCGCGGGCTGCCTTTCTGATGGACCGCATCATGGGCGGCGCAGGGCTGCACGGACGGGCCTTTATTCCGCTGCTGTCCAGCTTTGCCTGTGCCATTCCCGGCGTCATGTCGGCGCGGGTGATCGACTCCAAGCGGGACCGGCTGACGACCATTATGGTGGCGCCGCTGATGACCTGTTCGGCGCGCATTCCGGTCTACACCCTGATCATCGCCGCCTTCATTCCGCGCGAGACGGTGTGGGGCTGGGTCGAGCTGCAGGGGCTGGTGATGTTCGGCCTCTATGCCGCCGGGATTCTCAGCGCGCTGGTGGTATCATTCGTGATCCGCAAGATCTTCTGGAGGGGGGCGTTCGAGCCCTTCATGATGGAGTTGCCGGCCTACAAGATGCCCGATCCGGGCAGTGTGGCGCTGAACCTGTGGCAGCGGGCGCGGATCTTCCTGGAGCGGGCGGGGCGGATCATCCTGCCGCTGATGGTGGTGGTGTGGGCGCTGTCGACCTTCCCCGGACCGCCGCCGGGGGCGACGGGTGCCGCCATCGACTACAGCTTTGCCGGGATGATCGGGCGGGCGCTGGAGCCGATCTTCGCGCCGATCGGCTTCAACTGGCAGATGGTGGTGGCGCTGGTGCCGGGCATGGCGGCGCGCGAGGTGGCGGTGGCGGCGCTGGGCACCGTCTATGCCGTGGCCGACGCCGAGAGCGCGGTCGGCACCCTGGCCGGGGTGTTGTCGCTGCAGTGGTCGCTGGCGACGGGTCTGGCCTTCCTGGCCTGGTATGTGTTTGCGCCGCAGTGCGTAGCGACGCTGGGCGTGGTCAAGCGCGAGACCAACTCCTGGATGTGGATGTGGGGCATGGTGGTCTATATGTTCGCCCTGGCCTATCTCGCGGCCTTTGTGGTCTATCGGCTGGCGGTCGCGTTCGGCCTCGGCTGAGACGGAGCGGACATGCTGGCGACGGTGGGGATCGGAGCAGGGGGTCTGATCGTCGGTCTGGCGGTGTCGCGGCTGAGCCTGTGGCTGGCGGCGCTGGACGGAGAGGCCGCGCGGGCGACCAGCCTGAAGCGCGATGTGGCGCTGAGCCTGTTTGGCGGCGGCCTTGGCGTATGGGCCGCGTCGGCATCTCCGAGCCTGATGATCGCGGCGGTCAGTGCGGTTCTGGCCTGGCAGCTGCTGATGCTGGCGGTCGTGGATGGCGAGAATTTCTGGCTTCCGGATGTGCTGACCTGGCCTTTGGTGGTGACGGGGCTGGTGGCCGCCTGGTGGTTGGAGCCCGACAGTCTGATGGCGCGCGCGATCGGGGCGGCGGCGGGGTTCGGCCTGCTGTGGGGGCTGGGCTGGCTGTATCGGCGGCTGCGAGGGCGTGATGGACTGGGCGGCGGTGATCCGTTCCTGATGGCGGGAGCCGGAGCCTGGGTCGGCTGGATGGGGCTGGCCAGCGTGATGCTGTGGGCGGGGATCGCGGGGCTGAGCCTCGTCATCGCACGACGGGTGACGGGCAAGGCGGTCAGCGGTCAGGACGCCCTGCCGTTCGGCGTGTTTCTGGCCATCGGTATCTGGCTGACGTGGCTGTACGGCCCGCTGGGCCTCGCGATCAGCGGCCGGTGATCAGGCGGACGAGGATATGGGCGGTCGTTTCGATGATGGCGCGGTCACTGTCGGCGCGCTTCAGCAGGTTGAAACTGGCGGCGGCGGACTCGGCGATGTTCGCGACCTCATAGGAGGCGAGGCGGGGGTCGTAGCCTTGCGGGTGAAGGCCGGCATTGGCCGCCTGGGCGATGCGCCGCTCCAGCGCCAGATGCAGTCGGCGGAGGCGGCCGATCCGGGCCTCGACAAAGGCCGGATCGCCGCGATCGGCCATCATCTGTTCGACCCGGATGATGGGGCCGTGGCGGTCCCACAAAGCCAGCATGTCGGTGATCAGGGCGCGGGCGTGGGCGAGGCCCTGACCGGCAGACCAGTCGGCCTCGACATGGTGGGCCAGTCCCTGCCAGTCGCTGGCGACCTCTTCGCAGAGGGCCAGCAGGGCTTCATCGAGAGTGTCGAAATAGGTGTAGAAGGTCGGGGCAGAAATGGCCGCCGACTGGGCGATATCGGCAATGCGGATTTCGCCCAGATGCCGGGTGGCCAACAGACCCCGCAGGGCATCGAGGATGGCCGCGCGGGTGCGGCCGCCGCGCGCGCCGATCCTGTGTCCCAGCTTGTTGACGGCGTCGGCCATGGAACCCCGGGGGAGGGGGAGGAGAGTGGTGCCGGTTGCAGGAATCGAACCCGCGACCTTCGGTTTACAAAACCGCTGCTCTACCAGCTGAGCTAAACCGGCGCCGGGCGGTTATGCGCAGGCCGCGCCCCCTGTGCAAGGGGGCGTGTGCACTGCGGCATGGGTCAGGCCGGGTCCAGTTCGGCAGCGACCCGGTCGGCGAGCGCGCGCAGGCGGTCGCTGTCGGCCATGGGGGCGTGGCCGTGGCCCTTCATCGGGCGATCCGACCAGCGCGGGATGATGTGAAAGTGCAGGTGGAAGACGGTCTGGCCCCCGGCCTCGCCGTTGAACTGCATGATGCTGATACCCTCGGGCTTCAGGGCCTTTTCCGCCGCGCGGGCGGTGCGGTGGACGGCGCGCATGACCCGGTCGAGCGTATCGGGCTCAACCTCGAGCAGGTTGCGGGCCTGTGAGGTCTTTGAGATCACCAGCATATGGCCCTCGGACTGGGGGAAGACGTCCATGAAGACCCGCACATGGTCGTCCTCCCAGACCGTCACCGAGGGAATCTCGCCGCGCAGGATGCGGGCGAAGATATTGTCGGGGTCATAGGGGCCGTGCAGGCTCATGCGGCATTCTCCGGTCTGAATCGGGCCCAGCCTAACATGTCCGGGAACAGGCGGGAGCCATTGACCGGCTGAGGCGCTGTGGCGGAGGGTAAGGGTTGAGAGCTTCAGGAGAGGAGACAGCGTCATGGTGCGCTTCATTGTTCAGGCCCTGGTGACGATGGTCGGGCTTTGGCTGGCCGACGCCCTGATCGCGGGCGTCGAGTTCCTGTCGACCGGGTCGCTGATCGCGGCGGCCATCATTCTCGGCATCGTCAACGCCTTTGTGCGGCCGATCCTGGTCGTGGTGACCTTCCCGATCACGGTGATCACGCTGGGGCTGTTCCTGCTGGTGGTGAATGCGGCGATGATCGGCCTGACGTCCATGTTCCTGGGCGGCTTTGTCGTTGACGGCCTGTGGCCCGGAATCGGGGCGGCGATTGTGACGGGTCTGGTCAGCTGGATCGCGGGCGCCTTCATTCCTGACGAGGCGAAGGGTTGAGCGTGGCGCCGCCGCCGGTCAAACCGCGCCTGTCGCTGGTCGGGCCCGGGATTGTCGTCGCGGCGACGGGGATCGGGGCCGGGGATCTGCTGGCGACCCTGATCGCCGGGGGGCGGTTCGGCTATCTGCTGCTGTGGGCGGCGCTGGTCGGGACGCTGTTGAAGATCGCGCTGGCCGAGGGCGTCGGGCGCTGGACGCTGGCGTCGGGGCGAACGCTTTTTGACGGCTGGGCGCGACTGCCGGGGCCGGGGGTCAAGGTGCCGGGCGGCGGGACGCTGAACTGGGCCGGGCTGTATTTCGGCATCTATACGATCCTCTGGGGCTTTGTGTACGGCGCCAGCGCCATGACGGCGACGGGCCTGCCGCTGACGGCCCTATTCCCGGTTCTGGACCTGAAGACCTGGGGGATGATCACCGGCGTGATCGGCCTGATCCTAGTGTGGCTGGGCAGCTATGGCCTGTTCGAGAAGATCATGACCGGGCTGGTGGCCATCATGTTCGTCACCGTCGTCGGGCTGGCGGTGCTGGTCACGCCCGACCTGCCCCGCCTGATCACCGGGGTCTGGCCGACCCTGCCCGAGGGGTCGGGGTTCTATACGCTGGGTCTGATCGGTGGGGTGGGGGGCACGATCACCATGGCGGCCTATGGCTATTGGCTGACGGCCAAGGGCTGGAAGGGCCCCGAGTTCATGCCGGTCATGCGTTGGGACAACCGCATCGCCTACGGGATGACCGGGGTGTTTGTGGTGGCCATGCTGATCGTGGGGGCGGAGCTGTTGCACGCGGCGGGCATTGCGCTGGCCAGCGGAGATCGTGGCCTGCTGAACCTGTCGGACGTGCTGCGCGAGCGGTTTGGCCAGCCGATCGCCATCCTGTTCCTCGTGGGCTTTCTGGCGACGACCTTCTCCAGCCTGATCGGGGTCTGGCAGGGCGTCAGTCTGATGGTCACGGACTTTGTCGCCCACGCCGCAGGCCGGGTTGGAGATCCGGCCATGACGGGGTCCAGGTCACCGGCGTTTCGCGCCTATCTGCTGTGGCTGACCTTTCCGCCGATGGCGCTGCTGTTCATCGACCGACCGTTCGGGCTGATCGTGGCCTATGGCGTGCTCGGCAGCCTGTTCATGCCGTTTCTGGCCGGGACACTGATCTGGCTTTTGAACGGGCGGGACCAGCCCGCGCCCTGGCGCAGCGGCTGGCTGTCGAACGGCGCGCTGGGGCTGGCGGCGCTGTTGTTTGCGGTGCTGGCGGGGCAGCAGCTGTACGAGATCATCACCGGCTGAGGACGCCCCGGCTTGCCGTCGCGGCAGGCTTGGCCTACCCCTTCGGCCCGCAGAATCAACGAAACGACGGACGTTTTTGACATGACCCTCGCCTTCCTTTTTCCCGGACAGGGCAGCCAGACCGTCGGCATGGGCGGCAGCCTGGCCGGGGCCTTTGCCAGCGCGCGCGAGGTGTTCGACGAGGTCGATGAGGCGCTGGGCCAACGCCTGTCGATGCTGATGCGAGAGGGGCCCGAGGACCAGCTGACCCTGACCGAAAATGCCCAGCCGGCGCTGATGGCGGTGTCGGTGGCGGTCGCCCGGGTGCTGAAGGTCGAGTTCGGGATCGATATGTCGAAGGCAGGCTATGTCGCGGGCCATTCGCTGGGCGAGTATTCGGCCCTGTGCGCGGCAGGCGCGATCAGCCTGGCGGACACGGCTCGCCTGTTGAAGCTGCGCGGTCAGGCGATGCAGCGCGCCGTGCCGGTCGGCAAGGGGGCCATGGCCTCGCTGATCGGGCCGAAGACGGATCTGGCGCTGGCCGAGGCGGCTGCGGCCGCGGGGTCTGAGGTCGGCGTCTGCGTCGTCGCCAATGACAACAATGCCGGCAATATCGTGATTTCGGGCGACAAGGCCGCGGTCGATCGCGCCATCGAAAAGGCCAAGGAACTGGGCGCGCGCGCTATCCCGCTGAACGTGTCGGCGCCGTTCCACTGTCCGCTGATGCAGTCGGCCGCCGATGAGATGGCCGACGCCCTGGCCGATGCCAAGATCATCGCCCCGGTCGTGCCGGTGGTCGCCAATGTTACCGCGCGCCCCGAGACCGACCCCGAAGCGATCCGCCGCCTGCTGGTCGAACAGGTCACCGGCCGGGTGCGCTGGCGTGAGTCGATGGAGTGGATGGCCGGTGAAGGCGGCGTGACCCGCTTTGCCGAGATCGGCTCGGGCAAGGTGCTGACCGGCATGGCCAAACGCATCGCCCCCGACGCCGAGAGCCTGGCCCTGAACGCCCCGGAGGATCTGGACGCGTTCGCGAAGTCAGTGACGAGTGGCGAGTGACGAGTGGCGAGCCTTTTTGCAACGCCGCCTTGTTCCCTCGCCACACGCCACTAATCACTCGCCACTTGGAGAGATATTGATGTTCAACCTTTCAGGAAAAACCGCCCTCGTGACCGGCGCCACGGGCGGCATTGGCGGGGCCATTGCCCGGGCGCTGCATGCCCAGGGCGCGACCGTGGTGCTGTCGGGCACGCGCGAGGGCGTGCTGCAGGATCTGGCCAAGGAGCTGGGCGAGCGCGCCTTTGCCGCCGCCGCCAATCTGTCCGATGCGGAGAGTGTTGACGGGCTGTTGGCGCGGGCCGAGGAGGCCGCAGGTAGCCCGCTTGATATCCTGGTCGCCAATGCGGGCATCACCAGGGACGGCCTGCTGATGCGGATGAAGGACGAGGACTTTTCCGACGTCATCAAGGTCAATCTGGAGAGCTATTTCCGCCTGTCGCGCGCGGCCATGAAGGGCATGATGAAGCGCCGCTCGGGCCGGATCATCGGGGTGACCTCGGTGGTCGGCGTGACCGGCAATCCGGGCCAGACCAACTATGCCGCGTCCAAGGCCGGTATGATCGGCTTTTCCAAGTCGCTGGCGCAGGAGGTCGGCTCGCGCGGGATCACGGTCAACTGTATCGCGCCGGGCTTTATCGCCAGCCCGATGACCGATGTGCTGAACGACCAGCAACGCGAGACCATTCTGAAGAACATCCCCGCCGGCCGGCTGGGCACGGGCGAGGAGATCGCCGCCGCCGCCGTCTATCTGGCCTCGGACGAGGGCGCCTATGTCACCGGCCAGACCCTGCATGTGAACGGCGGGATGGCGATGATCTGAGCCCACAGGTTCGGCATCAAACCCCGTAACCGCCCCTTCCCCCTGCGAGCGACTGTGCTAAAGGGCAGGGGCACACGGCGGCGGCGAGTCTGGTTCAGGCTTGCGCCGGCGACTTCGCCGTCATACGGCAGGCATGTAAGACAACTGCCGCACCCTGCGGCTTATCAAGGCAGAGACACCCATGTCCGATACTCTGGAACGCGTCCGCAAGATCGTCATCGACCACCTGGACGCTGATCCCGACAAGGTCACTGAAAAGGCCAGCTTCATTGACGACCTGGGCGCCGACTCGCTCGACAACGTCGAGCTGGTCATGGCCTTCGAGGAAGAATTCGACATCGAGATCCCGGATGATGCCGCCGAGCACATCCAGACGGTCGGCGATGCGGTGAAGTTCATCGACGAGAAACTGGCGGGCTGATGCCCGGCTGAAACCGGCCCGATGGCCGCCGCGGTGTGCCCCTAGCGGGCCCGCCCGGCGGCCATTAGTGTTTGTGGCCAAAGCTGAATCGATAAGGAGCCGCCAAGATGCGTCGTGTCGTGGTGACGGGACTGGGCCTTCTGACCCCTCTGGGGACGGGCGTCGAGCATAACTGGACGGGTATTCTGGCGGGTCGGTCCGGCATTCGCCCGATCACCGCCTTTGATACCGAGGGCTGGGGCTGCACCATCGCCGGTGAATTGCCGAGTATCGACGGTCGCGGCGGCGGCAAGCCGGGTGACCCCGGCGTCTTCGATCCCGACAGCATCATGTCGCCCAAGGAGCGCAAGCGCGTCGACAACTTCATCCTGTACGGCATTGCCGCCGCGGATGAGGCCTTGGCCGATGCCGGCTGGACGCCCGAGAGCGACCACGACCGCGAGCGCACCGGCGTGGTGATGGGGTCGGGCATCGGCGGGCTGGGCCCGATTGCCGAGACTTCGCTGGAGCTGCAGGAAAAGGGGCCGCGCCGGGTCAGCCCGTTTTTTATCCCGTCGTCGCTGATCAATCTGGCGTCGGGACAGATCTCGATCCGGCATGGGCTGAAAGGTCCGAACCACGCCGTGGTCACGGCCTGTGCCTCGGGCGTGCACGCCATTGGTGACGCGGCGCGGATGATTGCGTTGGACGATGCCGATGTGATGGTGGCGGGCGGGGCGGAAAGCTCGATCGTGCCGATCGGCATTGCGGGTTTCTTGGCCTGCAAGGCGCTGTGCACCGACTTCAACGACACGCCGGAGAAGGCCAGCCGTCCGTATGACAAGGACCATGCGGGCTTTGTCATGGGCGAGGGCGCCGGGGTCGTGGTGCTGGAGGAATACGAGCACGCCAAGGCGCGCGGCGCGAAAATCTATGCCGAGGTGGTCGGCTACGGCATGAGCGGCGATGCCTATCACATCACGGCGCCGTCCGAGGACGGCGACGGGGCCTATCGCGCCATGGCGGCGGCAGTGAAGCGGGCCGGGATCCAGCCGGGCGACATCGACTATGTGAACGCGCACGGCACCTCGACCATGGCCGACTGGATTGAACTGGGCGCCGTCGAGCGGCTGGTGGGGGATGCGGCATCTACCGTCGCCATGTCCTCGACCAAGTCGATGACCGGTCACTTGCTGGGCGCCGCCGGCGCCATCGAGGCGGTATTCACCGTGCTGGCCATCCGCGACCAGATCGCGCCGCCGACCATCAATCTCGACAATCCCGAGCGGGACACGGCCATCGACCTGGTGCCGCACACGGCCAAGCCGATGAAGATCGACGTGGCCATGTCGAACAGCTTCGGATTCGGCGGCACCAATGCCAGCCTGATCCTGAAGAAGGTCGACTAGAGTGGCGGGCAAGGGTGCTCCGTCCGACTCGAAACGTCCGCTGGGGGCGGCGCTGCTGGCGGCGTCCGCGACCTTCAGCCTGTTCCTGATCGGGGCGCTGGTCTGGGGCTGGAGCGTGTTCTACGCGCCCGGGCCCGAGGCGCGTCAGGGCGATACGACCATCGTCGTGCTGCCCAGCGGGGCGGGGGTGTCGGCCATCGGGGCGACCCTCAAACAGGCCGGGGTGATCCGCTCGACCGACATGTTCAAGGCGGCCGTGACCCTGACCGGATCGGACCGCAAGCTGCGCGCGGGCGAGTATGAGGTGCCGTCGGGGGCGTCCTTGCGGTCGGTCATCAGCCTGCTGGTCGATGGCCGGGTGGTGCGCCACTATGTGACCCTGCCCGAGGGCTGGTCGTCGGCCCAGGCCTTCGACATCCTGATGGCCGAGGACATTCTGACCGGCGAGATCGAAATCCCGGAGGAGGGCACCCTGTGGCCCGATACCTATGAGGTCACGCGGGGTGAAAGCCGGGCCTCGGTCATCGCCCGCATGCAGCGTGCCCACGACCGGAACCTGGCCGAGCTGTGGGCCCAGCGCAGCCCCAACACGGTGGTCAGCAGTCCGGACGAGGCCGTGATCCTGGCCTCCATCGTCGAAAAGGAAACCGCCGTGGCCGAGGAACGGCCCATGGTGGCGTCGGTGTTTTCAAACCGGATCCGTTTGGGCATGCGGCTGGAGAGCGATCCGACCATCATATATGGCATCACCCAGGGACGGCCGCTGGGCCGGGGGATCCGCCGCTCGGAGCTGGATCGGCAGACCCGGTGGAACACCTATCAGATCGACGGCCTGCCGCCGACGCCGATTGCCAATCCCGGGCGGGAGGCGATTGCCGCTGTGCTGAACCCGCCGCGATCAGATGCGCTGTTCTTTGTGGCGGACGGGACGGGCGGGCACGCCTTTGCCTCGACCTATGCCGAGCACCAGCAGAATGTCGCGCGCTGGCGGGCCATCGAGCGCCAGCAGCAGGGTCTACCGCCTGTCGAGGTGCCGCTGCAGGACGAGCTGGCCCCCGAGACCGGCGCCGAGATCACCATACTGCCGCGTGGGGCAACACCCGAATGACCGGCACACTGTCCGGCATGACCGGCTTTGGCCGGGCGGATGGGGCGCTGGGCGGTTGGGTCTGGACGGTCGAGGCGCGCTCGGTCAACGGGCGAGGGCTGGAGGTCCGGTTCCGGGGCCCGCCCGGGCTGGACGGACTCGAGCGTCTGACCAAGGCGCGGGCCCAGGCCCTGATGAACCGGGGACAGGTGACGGTCGGGGTGCAGGCGCGGCGCGAGGCCAATCCGGCCAGCGAGATAGCCGTCGATCAGGCGCTGCTGGACCGCTATCTGGCCCTGTCTCTGGAGTTGGTCGAGCGGGGGGCCGAGCGTCCGCGCGCCGATGGGCTGCTGGCCCTGCGCGGCGTGCTGGACCGGCCGGAGGAGGCCGATAGCGAGGAGCAGAAGTCCGCGCTGGAGACCGCCATCGGCGCCAGTATCGATCAGGCCCTGATCACGCTGATGGAGGCGCGCCACGACGAGGGCCGTCAGCTGGCCGCGCTGATCGAGGGCTTCCTCGACCGGATCACGGCGGGCGTCGATCAGGCCGAGACCGAGGCCGCAGCCCAGACCGAGGCGGTGCGGGAGCGGTTCACCCGGCGCATGGCGGAGCTGGCGCCGGACACGCCCGGCCTTGAGGACAAGATTGTCGTGGAGGCGGCGGCGCTGGCCGCGCGCGCCGATGTGCGCGAGGAGCTGGACCGTCTGCGGGCCCATCTGGACAGTGGTCGTCAGCTTTTGGGCCAGCCCCCGGCCGGACGGAAGCTGGATTTCCTGATGCAGGAGTTCATGCGCGAGGCCAACACCCTGTGCTCCAAATCGGCCACGGTGGAGTTGACTCGCGTCGGTCTGGCGTTGAAGGCCACGATCGATCAGTTGCGTGAACAGGTTCAGAATGTCGAATAATCAACCTCCCTGTTCATAACGGTCCGTTGGTGTACCGCAATGCCATGAATTACATGGTGTTATAAAAAAAATTGTCCTTGGGTGTATTTATCTGTGCCTGGCTGAACCGCTCATATGTGAGGGCTCATGTGTGGGTTTGGGGGCTGGGCAAAGCCAAGTCGTGATCCCATAATTTTGCCTGACGACCGACACGGGGCCGGCCCCTGAAGGTGACCTGCCCCCTTCCTGATCCCTCGGTTTGAGTGAGAGTCCATCACACAGCGGGACTGAACACCTAGATGGCCAGACTATGTCTCCTCGATGGTGATGGTGACTGGTCATCAAAGCAGGCTGCGACCACCCGAACCAGCCGCGACGCTTTTCCCGAAACCTGGATCTGTCGACCGGAAACAGTACAAAGTCCATCCGCTTCGAGGGCACGGGCCAGGTCCAGGCCCTCGTCGAGGGCGCCCTCTGCACGTCCGTGCTCCACACATACGGATCCGAGGTCCACTTCGAGATGGCACATCAGCCTTTCAATGACGGCTGCCCGCAGCCGGTCCTCTGCCGTCGTTGCCAGCTGGCGGAGGACGGGGAGTTCGCCGCGATCAATGGCCGACGCCCAGTGATCCACCCGCGATGCATTTTGGCAAAAGCCTTGCGGGAAGGCGCTGATCGCTGAAGGACCGAGACCGATCAGAACGTCGGCCGGGTCGTCGGTATAGCCCTGGAAATTGCGGCGCAGACCACCGTTCGCGAGCTGTGCCAACATGGGGTCGCTGGCGCGCGCAAAATGGTCCATGCCGATCCGGATGTAGCCGTGAGCAACAAGGACAGCTTCGGCTGCCTCCGCCTGGCTCCATCGTCCGGCGACATCGGCCAGATCGTCCTCGCGGATCATGGCCTGGTGCTTTTTCATCCACGGGACATGGGCATAGCCGAACAGGGCAACCCGGTCCGGAGCCAATGAGAGAGCGGCAGTCAGACTGGCCGCGACATTGTCCGGGGTCTGGCCAGGCAGGCCGTACATCATGTCGAAATTTATGGCTTCCACGCCACCGCCACGAATGTCGGCGACGGCCGCCTCGACCCGCTCGAAAGGCTGGACACGGTTGACCAGCCGCTGGACCGTGGGGTCGAAAGTCTGGACGCCCAGACTGGCCCGGGTAACGCCCGCAGCGCCCAAACCGCGGGCGAAGTCCGGGTCGAGATGTCCGGGGTCGAGTTCGACAGCCACCTCGGCGTGGGGCCGCAGGGTGAGCTTCTGGGAAATGGAGCCAAGCAGGCGAGAAAAATCGTCGCGGGAAAGCGAGTTGGGACTGCCGCCGCCGAAGTGGATATGGGCGGCACCGGCGTGCGCTGGCAGAGCATCGACCCACAGGTCCAGCTCGCGCGCGAGGGGGTCCAGAAAGGCGGCGATGCGGTCGTAGCCGTTGGGAACGCTGGTGTGGCAGCCGCAGTACCAGCAAAGCCGTTCGCAGAACGGAATATGGACGTAGACGGAGAGGGCGTCGGTTGGCTGGATGGCGTCCAGCCACCCTCGCATCAGGGTGTCGTCGGACGCCGGCCGGAAGGCAAGGGCGGTGGGATAGCTCGTGTAGCGCGGCAGGCTGCGCGACGCATGAGCCAGCAGGGGTTCGGCCAGCGCCGTCATCTCAGCGCCGCCTCGGCTGCGGCGAGGTCCTCAGCCGTGTTGATGTTGATGAAAGGATCTCCCTCCTCGACGGGCCAGTCCACAGCGACGCAACCGACGGCTTCCGCCAGTCCGCGGAGGGACAGCTGCCCCTCACTCGCCCGCTGCACCAGCGCGGGCACAACGGCTGTGCGCCACAGGGCGCAGATGGGATGCAGTCGTCCGTCACTGGCGGCGAGGGCGACGTCGACATCCGGCGCAAGAGCCTGCTCAAGTCGGGCAAGCAGATCGGCTGGCAGGAAGGGCATGTCACAGGGCAGCGTCAGGACCCGGTCGGCTCCGGCCTCCGCGGCCCAGTTCAAGGCCGAAAGCAGGCCGGCCAGCGGTCCATCGATCCCGGGTTCGTCGAGCACCACGGTTCCAGCGAACCCTTCAACCTGCTGGGGGCTGCGCGCGACCATGATGCAGGGCGCGGCCGTGTCGTTCACGCGGGTGAGGGCGTGATCCAGCAGGCGGGCTCCAGCCAGGAGCCGACGCGGCTTGTCTCCCCCGATCCGCCGGCCAGCTCCGCCCGCAAGGATTGCAACGACCGTACCCATTCAGCGTGCCTCGGGGCGCCGGGGGACTCGCGGGCGTGAGGCCGTGCGGCTACTGGAGCCCCGTCGGGGAGACGGGAGCGGTGTGGCCAGACGCGCGGCGGCGTCCGCGTCACAGACCGTCGTCTCAAGGTCTCGTACCAGGCCGTCGCGAATGGAATAGATCCAGCCGTGAATCGACAACGACTGACCCCGACGCCAGGCGTCGACAACGAAGGGATTGCGGGAGAGGGATCGAACCTGTGCCAGGACGTTCTTTTCGCAGATGAAGTTGACCCGGGTTTCAGGATCGTGGATGGCGTCGAGATCGGCATCGTGGTCTTCACACAGACGCTGCACGCGCTGCATCCAGTGATCGAGAATCCCGTGGCGGCGACCGTCCAGCACGGCACGAACGCCACCACAGCCATAGTGGCCGCAGACAATGATATGCCGCACCTTCAGCGTCTCGAGCGCGAACTGGAGCACCGCCAGCAGGTTCATGTCCTGAGCGGGCGCGAGATTGGCGACATTGCGATGGACGAACAGTTCGCCGGGTTGAAGGCCGACGATTTCGTTGGCGGGAACCCGGCTGTCAGAACAGCCGATCCACAGATAGTCCGGCGCCTGTTGTTCCGAGAGCCGGCGAAAATATTCCGGATCGAGCCGGGTCCGGGTGGCCGCCCAGTCCAGATTGTTCCGCAGCAGGGCCTCGATCACGACGTCGCTTCCTCGCCTTGGGGATCCAGCAGGAGGCCGCGGCGCGCGGCCAGCCGGATACTCAGCGACCTCAGATCCGCGGCAGTCAGACGAAGACGGGCGATCGGAAGGACGACGGCGTTCTCAAGAGCGATATGGCGGCGCTCATGCAGGGCGAAGTCCGTGAAAACGCGTCGGCTTTCGCGATCCTGACCGGGCGCACGGCCATCGGCCAAGGCACGCTCGAGCGAGTCTATGAGGGCGCGGGCCCTGTTCAGGTCATCATGGTGCTGGGCTGACAGCGCGCCGAGGACGGAGTCCAGTTCATCGGCGGCCTGGCACCGCCGACGCAGGAGCGGAAACAGGTCATCCTCCTCGTCGATGACGTGCAGCGGCATATCGTGGCGCAAGAAGGTGAGGATCTCGTGAGCTTCGTCGGTCAGCAGGACGGTCGCGGTGCCCACCCGCTCGATCAAATGGCACAGCTGCCGGTGGCGGTAGTGCTCGGCGAACAGCCAGTTCAGCGGCTCATGCACCAGCTCCGGAGGCAGCGGCTCTATCAGGGGGACCTGGTTCATCGATCATGCGCTCCGTGCCGCCGCGTCCACCTAGAACCGGTAATCGAATGCGACCCAGACCTTGTCGCGGTCCGGGAACGCGGCCAGGGCGCCGGCGAAATGCGCACCCTTGAACTCGACCGCCCAGTGGTCGTCGAGCACCAACCGGGCGGACAGATCCAGTTCGCTGCCGTAGCGAGCGGAGCCTTCAACGTCATGCAACTCCCGCCACGCGGCCGTCAGGACGCCGCTGCGCCCGATAGGCGGATGGGCGACTGCGTAGCTGACCGTGGCAGAGACGTCGCGCAAACCGTCCCTCGGCGTCGTCAGGAAGACGTCCGCCCAACCCTGGAAGGCATGCAGGGTCGCCAACGGGGTCTGGAATGCCTGGCTTCCGTTGCCGTCCAGGTGCTCGAGTGCCAATGTCCCTGTGACGGGACCGCGCTTCACTCCTGCCGAGACCAGGACATAGTCAAGGTCGAACCGGGCCGGATTGGCTCCGTACTCCGATTGCCGGGCGTATTCCACGGCGTATAGAGCCGACCAGCCGGACGAGAGGGGACGACTTCCCTCCAGTCGCGCACCCCACGTCGCCGAGGACTGGGCCGGAGCGTTGTCGAAATCCAGCAGATAGCCATAGGCCGTTACCTTGCCTGCCGGGCTCGCGGTCTCGACATTGATCAGGTGACTGTCCGAGCGCCATTCGCCCACGGGGCTGTCGTCGCCGAAGACCCTGTGAACCCGATCGACCCAGGCCCAGGTGACAGTGAGCGGCTCAAATGCCCGGGTCGTCACCTTGATCGCGTCAAAGGTCTGTTCGTTCTGGCGGAAGCCAACATTGCCCACGAAGCGAGCATTTCCCAGCACAATGCGCTGTCGCCCGAGCACCACTTCGGTGTCCGGCAGGCCGGTCCAGGTCACCTGCAGCCGGTTCAGCTCTAACGCTTCGGGGTCGGCCACCACAGGATAGGTCGAGGGGCCGTGGATAGTGTCATTGTAGTCATCAACCAGGGCGACAACGGCCTCACCCTCCATCAGAAAGCGGAAGCCGGACCGCTTCGGGCTCTCCCAGCCGAGGCGGGCGCGCAGGGTGGCTGCCGTGGCGTCATCGAATCCGTCCTGCCGAACGCCCTCGTAACGCAGGCGACTTTCGAACAGGAACCCACCCGCCGGTGACGGGGCGGCGACCGGGGGCAAGGCCGAAGACTGTGCATAGGCCGGGGATGAGGCCGTGCCCACCAATAGGGCCAGCAAGGCAGCGCGGCGAAAGGACGACATGTCAGTGTCTCCGGATCAGGGTGAAGGTCTTCGTCGGCGCGACCAGTTTCGATTTCAGGATCGCCCTGACGCAGGCCAGAGCCGGGTCGCCCGAGCCTTGGGCTGCCGAAATCAGGCGCGTCCAGCCCTGGTCGTCGGCGCTCTGGATGAAGCCGGCAATTTCGTTCTGGACGAACTCGGCCAGACTGACGCCCGCCGCAGCAGCGGTCTGCCGGGCCTGCGCGGCCAAGGCAGGTTCAGCTTCGTCGAGCCAGACTTCCAGACGGGCAGCCACGGCAGACTGGTCGCGTAGCAGGTCGCCCAGGGACAGGGCGCCGGGCGCGAGCTTGCCGTCTTCGGTGATGCTTAGTGCGACGCCGCAATCGCGGGCCTCAGCTGCCAGCCCGGAGACGTAACGGGCCGCAGCCGCGGTCCAGGCGCGGCTCTCCAGATGCAGGGCGATACGGGGCAGGACATGTTCGAAGGGCAGCCGGCGGCCTTCGATCCGGCGCTCAAGGCGCAGCACGTGCCAGCCGAAACGGGATCGCACTGGCTCGGAGGCAGTTTCCCCGTCCCGCAGCTGGTTGAGACCCGCCTCGACCTCGGCGGTGAGATCGCCCGGCGAGAGCTGCCCCAAGGAGCCGCCGACGCCCTTGGACGGGCAGTCCGAAAGGGCCTTGGCCATCTCCGAAAAGCTGTGCGGATCAGTTGCCAGCTTTGTGATGGCGGCCTCGGCCGAGCTGCGCGCCGCCGTCCACGCGGCTTCAGTCTGGTCCTTGGGCGCGAACAGGATGTGGGACGCCTGGGTCAGCGGCGGCGTGCGGAACCGCTCTGGTGAGCTGTCGTAGACCCTCCGGCATTCGGCCTCGCCGGGGCGCTCCACCTCGATTTCCGCCTCAAGTACAGCCCTGACCAGGGCTTCTTCCGACGTTTCCTCGCGGCCGTCCTCGTCTATCTCCGGCCGCGGCGTCAGACCGAGCTGGTCGGCCCGGTCCAGCAGCAAGGCCTTGATGGCGAGGGCATGTGCGGCCGCCATTCGTGCAGCTTCGGGGGTCGCGGCGGGATGGTTCTGGGCCTCTTCGGCGACCAGACGTTCCGGGAGTGCAACCCCATCGATGACCATGACGGCGCTCATCGCGGCAGATCCCCGGAGCGACGAGAGACTGGCATCTGACGCTTGCTGCGAACGAGCTGCCAGCCGCGGCGGTTCAGGTACCAGACCGGTGCGGAGAGCATGTGAACCAGCCGTGTGAACGGAAAGATCAGCAGGATGGTCAAGCCGAGGGTCAGGTGCGCCTTGAAGATCCAGTGAACGTCAGCGACGAAGCCGGCGCTCTGGGGGTTGAGGGTGAAGATCCCCTGGGCCCAGGACATGAATTTGATCATCTCGTGGCCATCGCGGTGGCCGAGGGAGAGAGGAATAGTGGCGAGCCCGATGCAGAGCTGGGTCAGCAGGATCGCCAGGATCGCGGTGTCGCCGAAGCTTGACGTCTGGCGTATCCGGGCGTCAAAGAGGCGTCGGTGAAGCAGCAGAAGACCTCCCACGAGGCAGAAGGCCCCGGCGAGGCCGCCGGCGACGATCGCCAGCATCTGTTTGAAGCCGTGGCTGACCCCCAGAAAGTCCCACACGGCGATCGGCGTCAGCAGGCCCACGAAATGCCCGGCGAAAATGGCAAGGATGCCCACGTGAAAGAGGATGGAACCCAGAACGAGCTGCTTGCGCCGGAGGAGCTGGGATGAGCCCGTGCGCCATGTGTACTGCTCGCGGTCGAAGCGCAGGACCGATCCGATCACCAGGACCGCAAGGGCTATGTAGGGGTAGACGCCGAAGGCGATGAAATTCAGGTCCATAGTCTCGATCCTCAGGCAGCCGCGCCGGCGCGGCGGCTTTTGTCGGGGGCAGGGGCAGCATTCATGGCGGACAGCATGGAGTCGGCCTTCGGACATCCTTCGTCGGAGGGGCCGAAGGTGACGGCGGTCTCTTCCCAGGCCTTGTCGAGCGCCTCCAGGTCGTCGGGGTCGTCGTCCGGCTCCTGCATCAGGGCAGCGACAGCATCCGAGTCCGGCACGGCTCCGGTCATGGCTGTAAGCGCGCCGAACACGGCCCGGTAGGGGCTCTCACGCTTGTGGAGCCGCTCGGTCAGGGCGGCGAGGACATGCGCCCCTTCGCCCAGCAGTGAGGCGGCCTCGTCGTTGGGCAGGGTGGACAGGAAATCCAGGAATACCGGCAGATGATCCGGCAGCTCGTTGGCCGTCAGTTCCAGCCCGTAGGAGCGGTAGAGCTCGACGAGGGCTGCCATCGCCTGTCCGCGGTCCCGGCTTTCGCCGTGAATGTGTTCGTACAGGTTGAGTGACAGGGATCGGGTCCGGTCGAACAGATGAACAAAGCCCTCCTGGAGGTCGAAGAGGTCCTCGTGTTCCAGCTTGCGGGCCAGCTTCTCCAGAGCTCCGACGATCGGCGCGGGGATCATGCCCTCCGAGCGGATGGTCGCCATGATTGACGACGCGGACGCCTGGATGTCCGCAGTCGGATAGCTGAGAAGAAGCGCAAGTGCGCGATAGGTCAAAGCCATGGTCAGGCCACCTCTGCTGTCGGTTTGGCGCGAGAGCGTTTGTCAGGGCCGAACAAGCCCAATTCGGTGCGTCCGCCGGAACAACCATTGCCAAAGGTGAAGCCGCAGTTCCCTCGCAGATCGTAGGCGTCCTCAACCGTCTCCCGGTGAGTGGAGGGGATCACGAATCGATCCTCGTAATCGGCGATGGCCATGATCCGGTACATGTCGTCGATCTGGGCTGCGGTGAGACCTACGGTGTCCGCCAGTCCGTGATCGATGCGGCCATCGACCGTTCTGGCGCGCATATAGGCCCGCATCGCCAGCATTCGGCGCAGCCCGAGCGTCACGGGCTCCTCGACCCCTGCGGTCAAAAGGTTGGCGAGATATCTGACGGGAATGCGGAGCGAGTCGACGTCCGGCATCTCTCCGTCCATTTCGAGGGCGCCGACGGCGGCGGCGTTCTGGATCGGCGACAGCGGCGGGACGTACCAGACCATTGGCAGGGTCCGGTATTCGGGGTGCAGTGGGAAGGCGACCTTCCAGTCGATCGCCATCTTGTACACCGGACTGCGACGTGCCCCCTCCAGCCAGGCCTCGGGCACGCCGTCGGCGCGGGCCTGGGCGATGACGGCCGGATCGTGGGGGTCAAGGAAGATGTCGAGCTGGGCCTGGTAGAGATCCTTCTCGTCCGGCGTCGAGGCAGCCGCCTCGATCCGGTCTGCGTCGTAGAGCAGCACGCCGAGATAGCGGATGCGACCCACGCAGGTCTCGGAACAGACGGTCGGCTGGCCCACTTCGATGCGCGGGAAGCAGAAGGTGCATTTCTCGGATTTGCCCGAGTCCCAGTTGTAATAGATCTTCTTGTACGGGCAGGCCGACACACACATCCGCCAGCCCCGGCACTTGTCCTGGTCGATGAGGACGATGCCGTCCTCCTCGCGCTTGTAGATGGCGCCGGACGGGCAGGCCGCCACGCAGGTCGGGTTGAGGCAGTGCTCGCACAGCCTCGGCAGATACATCATGAAGGTGTTTTCGAACTGGCCGTAGATCTCGTTCTGGATGCCTTCGAAATTGGCGTCCTGAGATCGTTTGGCGAATTCACCGCCGAGAATTTCCTCCCAGTTCGGGCCCCATTCGATCTTCTCCATCCGCTTGCCGGTGATCTGCGAGCGCGGTCGGGCGGTGGGGAAGTGCTTCATCTCCGGCGCCGTCTGCAGGTGGCCGTAGTCGAAGTCGAACGGCTCGTAGTAGTCGTCGATCTCGGGCAGGTCGGGGTTGGCGAAGATCTTGGCGAGGATGCGCCATTTGGCGCCCATGCGCGGCTCGATCTTGCCGTTGGCCTTGCGCCGCCAGCCGCCATTCCACTTCTTCTGGTTCTCCCACTCCTTGGGATAGCCGATGCCCGGCTTGGTCTCGACGTTGTTGAACCAGGCGTATTCCACGCCCTTGCGGCTGGTCCAGACGTTCTTGCAGGTCACCGAACAGGTGTGACAGCCGATGCATTTGTCGAGGTTCAGCACCATGCCGATCTGTGCGCGGACTTTCATTGGCCAAACTCCTTGGACTCGAGCGGCTCATCCAGCCAGTCGACCTTCGTCATTTTGCGCAGGACGATGAACTCGTCCCGGTTGGATCCCACGGTGCCGTAGTAGTTGAAGCCGTAGGACAGCTGGGCGTAACCGCCGATCATGTGGGTCGGCTTGAGCACGGTGCGGGTCACCGAGTTGTGGATGCCGCCGCGCCGGCCGGTGATCTGCGATCCCGGCGTGTTCACGATCTTCTCCTGGGCGTGGTACATGAAGGTGGTGCCTTCACGGATCCGCTGGGAGACTACGGCCCGGGCTGTCAGGGCCCCGTTGGCGTTGAAGACCTCGATCCAGTCGTTGTCGACGATTCCGGCCTTGCGGGCGTCCGTCTCCGATATCCACACCACCGGGCCGCCGCGGTTGAGCGTCAGCATCAGCAGATTGTCGGAATAGGTGGAGTGGATGCCCCACTTCTGGTGCGGGGTGATGAAGTTGAGGACGATCTCGGTCTCGCCGTTGGGCTTGAGACCCTTCACGTGGGTGGTTTTTAGGTCGATCGGCGGCTTGTAGACGCACAGCGCCTCGCCAAAGGCCCGCATCCACAGGTGATCCTGATAAAGTTGCTGCCGGCCGGTGAGCGTCCGCCAGGGGATCAGCTCATGCACATTGGTGTAGCCGGCGTTGTAGCAAACCGTCTCGCTCTCAATGCCCGACCAGATGGGCGATGAGATGATCTTGCGGGGCTGGGCGAGAAGATCGCGGAAGCGGATCTTCTCGTCCTCCTTGGGCAGGGCCAGATGGGTGTGCTCTCGCCCGGTTTGCTTCTCGAGGGCGGCCCAGGCCTTGACCGCGACCTCGCCATTGGTCTCCGGCGCCAGCATGAGGATGGTCTCGCAGGCGTCGATCGAGCTCTCGATCCGGGGCATGCCTTCCGTCAGGCCCTGGTCGAGCACGGCGCCGTTCAGGCCGCGCAGTTCGTCCACCTCATGGCCGGTGTTCCAGCCCAGGCCCTTGCCGCCATTGCCGACATTGGCAAGGAGGGGGCCCAGCGCCGTGAACTGCTTGTAGAGGTTGGGATAGTCGCGCTCAACGATGGTGATCTGAGGCATGGTCTTGCCCGGGATCGCTTCGCACTCGTCCAGATACCAGTCCTTGACCTCGATGGGCTGGGCCATCTCGCCCGGACTGTCGTGCTGGATCGGCGTCAGGACGACATCCTTCTCAACCCCCAGCACTTCGGGCGCGACGGCGGAGAATTTCTTCGCGATCGCCTTGAAGATTTCCCAGTCGGACTTCGACTCCCACGCCGGATCCACAGCCTCGGACAGCGGGTGAATGAAGGGGTGCATGTCAGAGGTGTTGAGGTCGTTCTTCTCATACCATGTGGCCGTCGGCAGGACGATGTCGGAGTAGACGGCGGTCGTCGACATTCGGAAGTCGAGGGTCACCAGCAGGTCGAGTTTTCCCTCCGGTGCCTCGTCATGCCAGACCACGTCGACAGGCTTCACCTGACCGGCCTCACCCAGATCCTTGCCCTGGACGCCGTGGGAGGCACCGAGCAGGTGTTTGAGGAAATACTCGTGGCCCTTGCCGGAGGAGCCCAGCAGGTTCGAGCGCCAGATGAACATGTTGCGCGGCCAGTTGGCCGGATCATCGGGGTCCATGCAGGACAACTGGATCGAGCGGTCCTTCAGCCGGTCCACGGTGTAGGCCTTCGGGTCGACGCCGGCCCTTTCAGCGGCCTTGGCGATGTCGAGGGAGTTGGTCTTCAGCGCCGGGGTGGATGGCAGCCAGCCCATCCGTTCCGCCCTGACGTTGAAATCGATCATTGACGCCTTCCACGGCCCATCGGGCGCGGTCGGCGACAGCAGTTCGTCGATGCCTACGGTCTCGTAGCGCCACTGGTCGGAGTGGGCGTAGAAGAAGGAGGTGGAGTTCTGCTGCCGCGGCGGACGGATCCAGTCGGTGGCAAAGGCCAGGGGTGCCCAGCCGGTCTGCGGCCTCAGCTTCTCCTGGCCGACATAGTGGGCCCAGCCGCCGCCGGATTGGCCCACGCAGCCGCACATCACCAGCATGTTGATGACGCCGCGGTAATTCATGTCCATGTGGAACCAGTGGTTCATCGCCGCGCCGATGATCACCATCGACTTGCCGTTGGTCTTCTCGGCATTGGTGGCAAAGCCGCGGGCGGTGGCGATGATCTGGTCGCGCGGGACCGAGGTAATGGCCTCGGCCCAGGCCGGGGAGTACGGCTGCAGGTCGTCGAACGACTCCGGCATGCAATCGCCGCCGAACCCTTGATCCACGCCGTAGTTGGCGAGGAACAGGTCGTAGACGCAGGCGACCAGCGCCTCACCGTCCTTCAGCTTGACGCGTCTGACCGGAACATTGCGGGTCAGGACATCGGGGTGGTCGGTGGATGCGAAGCCGTTGCTGGCGGTGTTGGCGAAATAGGGGAATCGGACGCCGGCGACCTCGTCATGCGCGTCCTTTAGGCCAAGCTTCAGCGTGGTCTCGCGCCCTTTGGCGTCGCGTTCCTCGAGGTTCCAGCGGCCGTCCTCGCCCCAGCGGAAGCCGATCGAGCCGTTGGGCACGACGATCTCGCCGGTGGCCTCGTCAATGGCGACCGTTTTCCAGTCGGGATTGTTGGCCTGATCGAGATCGCCGACGAAGTCCGAGGCGCGCACCAGCCGTTCCGGAACATAGCCGCCGTCCTGGGGGACCAGCCTGACCAGCATCGGCAGGTCGCTGTACTGGCGCAGGTAGTCGCGGAAGTACGGCACCTGTCTGTCGACGTGATACTCCTTGAGAATGACGTGCCCGAAGGCCATGGCGAGGGCCGCGTCGGTGCCCTGTTTGACCGGCAGCCACAGGTCCGAGAATTTCGAGGCCTCGGAATAGTCGGGGCAGATGACGACCGACTTGGCGCCGCGGTAGCGGGCCTCGGTGTAGAAGTGGGCGTCCGGGGTACGGGTCTGCGGAACGTTCGAGCCCCACAGCAGCATGAAGCTGGAATTGTACCAGTCGGCGCTCTCGGCCACATCGGTCTGCTCGCCCCAGGTCTGCGGCGAGGCGGGGGGCAGGTCGCAGTACCAGTCATAGAAGGAGCCGGTGACTCCGCCCAGAAGCTGCAGGTAGCGGGCGCCGGCAGCATAGGAGATCATCGACATGGCCGGGATGGGCGAGAAGCCGAACACGCGGTCCGGGCCCCAACGTTTGACCGTATGGGCGTTGGCTGCGGCGATGATCTCGGTGATTTCTTCCCAGTCGGCCCGCACGAAGCCGCCTGCGCCGCGCATGCTGGTGTAGGATTTGCGCGCCGCCGGATCGTTCTGGATCGAGGCCCATGCCGCGACCGGTTCCATGGTCTCGCGTGCCTTGCGCCACACGCGCAGCAGCCGTGACCGCACCAGCGGATATTTCACCCGGTTGGCCGAATAGAGGTACCAGCTGTAGCTGGCGCCACGCGCGCAGCCCCGCGGCTCATGGTTGGGCAGGCCGGGTCGGGTCCGCGGATAGTCCGTCTGCTGGGTTTCCCAGGTGACGATCCCGCCCTTGACGTAGATCTTCCAGGAGCATGACCCCGTGCAGTTCACGCCGTGGGTCGAACGCACGATCTTGTCGTGGCGCCAGCGGCTTCGATAGGCTTCCTCCCAGCTCCGATCTTCGTCGTTCATGACGCCGTGGCGGTCTGAGAACAGTTCGGTCTTGCGCGTAAAAAAGGCGAGACGGTCGAGGGTATGGCTCATGGTCAGGCCGCCGGTTCGTTGGTTGTCGGGGGGGAATGCAGAATCGAGCGTTTCCGGGCGTAGAAGACCCAGTTCACGATCGCGCAGCTCAGGTAGAAGGCGAGGAAGGCGTACAGGGCGGTCTCGGGCCCGCCGGTGGCGCGCATGGAGTCACCGAAGGCCATGGGGATGAAGAAGCCGCCATAGGCGCCGACGGCCGAGGAGAAGCCGATGATGGCGGCCGCCTCCATCTCGGACGCCTTGAGACGCACCGCGGCCGTGGCCATCGGCATCAGCCGCAGCATGTCGATCCGGACGATTGCGGGGATCATCTGGAAGGTCGAGGCATTGCCCACCCCGGTCCAGAAGAACAGCCAGAGGAAGGCGGCGAAGAACAGGATGAACGACGGTTCAGCGCCGAAGCCGCCCACACTGTAGAGCACAGCCAGTACGCCGACCATCAGGGCGCCGAAGACGATCTGGGTGACATTTTCTCCGCCCCAGCGGTCAGACACCCATCCGGTGAGGGCGCGCGAGGCCGCCCCGACCAGCGGTCCGAGGAAGGCGAACTGCAGCGCGTTCACTTCCGGAAACAGGGTCTTGGTCAGCAGGGGGAAGGCGGCCGAGAAGCCGATGAAGGAACCGAAGGTGCCAACATAAAGCCAGCACATCAGCCAGTTGTGCTTGCGCTTGAAGATCACGGACTGCGCCGCGAAAGAAGCCTTGGCCGAGCTGAGGTCGTTCATGCCGAACCAGGCAGCGGCGGCAGATGCCAGAAGGAAGGGAATCCAGACGAAGCCGGCGTTCTGAAGCCACATCTGGCTCTCGACGCCCTTGTCGACGGCGATCTGGGGCGCTCCGACGACGGGCGCGAACAGGCCAAGTGTGATGACCACCGGCACGAGGAACTGCATGACGCTGACGCCGAGGTTGCCGAACCCGGCGTTGATGGCGAGCGCATTGCCCTTTTCCGCCTTGGGGAAGAAGAAGGCCATGTTCGACATCGATGATGCAAAGTTTCCACCGCCCAGTCCGCAAAGCAGGGCCAGGGTGACGAACACCCAGTAGGGCGTGTCGGGGTTCTGGACCGCGAGACCGATGCCCAGCGCCGGAACGACCAGGGACAGGGTCGACAGAGCCGTCCATCGACGGCCGCCGAAAATCGGCACCATGAAGCTGTAGAAAATGCGGAGTGTCGCACCCGAGAGGGCCGGAAGGGCAGTCAGCCAGAACAGCTGATCGGTGGTGAACTGGAATCCGATCAGACCGAGCTTGGCCACCACCATGGACCAGACCATCCACACCGAGAAGGCCAGGAGGAGGTTGGGCACCGAAATCCAGAGATTACGGCGGGCGATCGCCTTGCCGGTCGTGGACCAGAATTCTGGGTCTTCGGGACGCCAGTCAGTAAGGATGGAGCGAGACATCCGCGCCTTTCTCTAGTTCGGACGGGTGGATGAGGCGGCGGCGGTTCGGTCGGGACCGACGCCGGCCAGCTCGGGGAATTCGGGCAGGGTCGCCAGCATCGGGGAGCGCTGACGCTCCATCCGGCGGACGGCGAAATGCATCCAGACGAGGGCGGTGAGGACCAGCAGGAACAGCAGCATGAAGCAACTGGTCCAGACGCCGGTCAGGTCGTTCAGTACGCCAAAGACTATGGGCAGGATGAAGCCGCCAAGGCCGCCGATCATCCCGACCAGACCGCCGACCGAGCCGACGTGGTCGGGATAGTAGACGGGGATGTGTTTGTAGACGGCTGCCTTGCCGAGGCTCATGGCGAAGCCGAGCACGAAAACCACAGCGGTGAAGACCGGCAGGCTCATCGCCAGGCGGAAACGGATCGGCCCGTCGATGCCGTCGACCACGTAGGTCGTCGCCGGATAGGCGAGAATGAAAGCGCAGACGACGCTGATGAGAAAGGTCAGGTACATGACCTTGCGGGCGCCGATCCGGTCGGACAGCCAGCCCCCGAACACCCGGAACAGCGAGCCGGGGATCGAATAGGCCGCGGCCAGCATACCGGCCACGCCGATGCCAACCCCATAGGCGCCGGTCAGATAGTGCGGGAGCCAGAGGGCGAGAGCGACAAACCCGCCGAAGACGAAGAAATAGTAGAGAGCAAACCGCCACACCCGAAGGTCTTTCAGCGGCTCAAGCTGCATCCAGGCCGCCACAGGCTTCTGGCCCGTCCGCCGGCGCTCGATCAGCTGGGGCTCGTCGCGGGTCAGAAAAAAGGCCGCGAGAGCGATGAGGAGCAGGGCCCCGGCCCAGACCTGGGCCACGGCTTCCCAGCCCAGCGCCAGCATGACGAAGGGGGCCGCAAATTTGGTTACTGCCGCGCCGACATTGCCGGCGCCGAAGATACCCAGGGCCGTGCCCTGCCGACCGGCCGGGAAGAATTTCGAGACATAGGCGACGCCGACTGCAAAGGCCCCGCCTGCCATCCCGACGCCGAGGGCAGCGATCAGGAACTGGGGGTAGGTTTCAGCGTAGGAGAGAAGGAAAGTCGCCGCCGCCGCCAGAGCCATGACGATCAGGCTGACCCTCCGCCCGCCGAATTGTTCGGTCCAGACGCCGAGAAACACGCGCGCCAGCGATCCGGTCAGAATGGGGGTTCCGACCAGCAGGCCGAACTGCGCCTCGGTCAAGCCCAGGTCGGCCTTGATCTGAACGCCGATGATCGAAAAGATCGTCCACACCGCGAAGCAGGCCGTGAAGGCAAAGGTGCTGACCCACAGGGCCGACGCCGCGCCGGGTGCTGCTGTTTCAGAGGTGGATGCCACCTGCGTCTGCTCCATGGAATGCCGCCGCTTGCCGGCTGAGGTTCCATTAGACCTAGCGCGCCCTTGGCATGCGTTATTTGACGTTTATCAATCCTATGCTTGGTGAAGTTGGAACATGCGTACTGGAATGAGGGATAATTACAGTAACGTGATAATGTACAGGCGCAGAGTTAGCGCGCTTATCTTCCTCGCTTGATATTGGTCAAGCTATCCACTAGTCGGAGATGGGGGTGGAGCATGCGAACCCGGCCAGTTCAGAATCTCGCTCTCGAATCGCTTGAGGAAAAACACGATGACGATGCGCCCCGCAGATCTTGACCGCGTCCGCGCCCTTCCTCTGTTTGAACGCGCCGCGCCGGAAGTTTTCCGGGACGCGACCGGCGGCGCATTCCTGCAGCGCTTCCCTGCCGGTACCACCTTGCTGATGGAGGGCGACAGGGTCGATTTCCTCTATGTGCTGCTTGACGGGGCGGTCGAACTTCAGGGCTCCTGGAAGGAGAAGGAAACGACCCTCGCCCTCTTGCGACCGGTTTCGACCTTTGTTCTGGCAGCAGTGGTCCTTGACGCCGACGCCCTGATGTCAGCGCGAACCCTGGAGCGATCGGAGATCCTGATGTTGTCTGGTGAGGCTCTTCGCCGCACCATGAGGCAGGATGCCGACTTCAGCTTTGCCGTGGCCCAGGAACTCTCGGGGTGTTACAGCGGCCTTGTGCGGGCCGTGAAAAACCAGAAGCTCCGGGGCGGTGTCGAACGTCTGGCCAACTATCTGATTACCCAGAGGGTGCGCCAAGGGATGTGCGACCCCATCGTCCTGCCCCACGAGAAGCGGGTGCTGGCCTCTCTGCTCGGCATGTCTCCCGAGAATCTTTCCCGCGCCTTCGCCAGTCTGTCCAGCTACGGCGTTTCTGTGCAAGGCGCCGAAGTCGGCATCGGCCGGCCCGAGGCCCTCGAACGGCTGGCGCGGCCTCATCCGCTGATCGACAATCACATGCCGCCACCGACGGAGAACATCGGGAAGGCTGAAAGTGAGCGGTGGAGCTCGCAGACGGGGCCCTCCTGCGGGTCCGCCCAGGGCTGATCAACCCCCGAGTTGGGCCAGATTCCTCAGGTCGCCGGAACGTCCCAATGCGAGGTTGTGGCCTACGGACTTGCCTCCCAGGGAGGACATGATGCGCTGGGTCAGCGCCTCTCGATCATCGTCATCCTGCAGCAGATCGCGCAGGTCGACGCCGCCGTCTCCGAACAGGCACAGGCGCAGCTTGCCCCGCGCCGTGACGCGCAGGCGGTTGCAGCTGTCGCAGAAGCCGGGCGCATAGGGGGCGATCAGGCCGATGGCGCCAGCGTGGTCGGGGTGGCGATATTCCAGCGCCGGCCCGGCGTCAAAGGCGCGCTCCGACGGGGTCCAGCCATTCTGGTCCAGCCAGTCCCGCAGGCCCTGGGCCTTGACGTGATGGCGCGCGAAATACGCGTCGTTGTCCGTCGTCTTCATCAGCTCGATGAACCGGACGGCCACGGGCCGATCACGCACGAAGCGCGCCCAGCCGTCAAATCCGGCTTCCGCCGTCTCGCGCAACAGGACAGCGTTGACCTTCACAGCCGAGTAGCCCTCCGCCAACGCCAGGTCCAGGCCCGTCAGGACCTGGTTCAGTTTGTCGTGGCCGGTGATCTGATGGAACGTCTGAGGATCGATCGAATCGATGCTGACGTTGATATGGCTGAGACCGGAGGCGCGCCAGTCGGTCGCATGACGGGCCAGGTTCCAGCCGTTCGTGGTCATGGCAACCTTGGCCACACCCGGCGCGCTCGCAACGGTCTGGATGATGGCGTTGAAGTCCTTACGGACAGTGGGTTCACCGCCGGTCAGGCGAACCTTGCTGAGTCCCAGATCGGAAAAACCGGCGACCAGACGACCGATCTCGTCGACCGTCAGGAACGACAGGGGGCCGGTCTTTTTCCACCCGTTCGGCAAACAGTAGGTGCAGCTGAAATTGCAGACCTCTGTCACCGACAGGCGAAGGTAGTGGAACCGGCGGCCAAAGCCGTCAGTGATTTTTCCGGCGTCGAACGCCATGGAAGCCCCTTTCCAAACACGGGAGGCGGAGGGATTTCTCCCGCCGCCCTCGATCCTTGCGGATCCGGCTGCCGAACCTTGGCGCTGTAGCGCTTTAGGTCAGGCCGCTCGGAGCGAACTCGTGAAGATTGGTACCTGATCGCCCCGTCATACCCCATGACGCGAGCCCGCCCCGGCCTTGATGAAGATCAATCGGGATCGATACACGCCGGGGATGTCGACAGACCCGGCCATGCTAATCAGAGTCGGCAGACCGGAGCGGTCGGCCCAGAAGGAGGCGCATCAATGGCGGAAGGGGGGGCAGGTATCGACCGACGAGCCGGGCTGTTGCTTCTTGCAGCCACGGCGCTGGTCGCGTGCTCGCCCCGCCGCGTAGACCCATCGTTGATCGACCTGTTCGCTGCCGCCAGTCTGCGTGAGGTGCTGGACGCCGTCGTTGCCGACTATCGCCGCCGCTCCGGCAAGACCGTGCGGGTCACCTATGCTGGAAGCAGTCAACTGGCCCGGCAGATCGCCCAGGGCGCACCGGCGGATCTCTTCATTGCGGCTGATGAGGCCTGGATGGACTGGCTGGACCAACGCGGCCTGATCGAGACGTCCGCCCGACGATCCCTTGCGTCCAACCAGTTGGTGCTGATTGCGCCGGTGGCCGCCTCAGACGAACCGGTGGACCTGACAGCCCCAGCTGCGATCGCCGCGCGGCTGGGGGAGGGGCGCCTGGCCATGGCCGAAACCGCCGTGCCGGCGGGCCGCTATGGGCAGGAGGCTCTCACTCACCTGAACCTGTGGTCGGCGGTCAAGGATCGGCGGGCCCCCGCCGACGATGTCCGGGCGGCGCTGGCCATGGTCGCTCGCGGCGAGGCGCCGCTGGGTCTGGTCTATGCGACAGACGCCCGGGTCGAGCCACGGGTCCGGGTCGTAGCGACCTTACCCGCGGGAAGCCACGCGCCGATCGTCTATTCTGCGGCGCCGGTCCGGCCACTGGACGGAGCAGGCGACCCCGTGGGCGCGCGGGCCTTTCTGGGCTTCCTGGCCGGCACTCAGGGACAGTCCGTTTTTCGGCGCTTCGGCTTCGCGCCCGTCCCTGTCTGAGCCGCCCCGATGTTCTCGCTCAGCCCCGAGGAACAGCAGATTATCGGACTGTCGCTGAAGGTCGCCGCCACAGCGACGGTGTTCAGCCTGCCGCCGGGCGTCGCCCTGGCCTATCTGCTGTCGCGGGCTGACTTTCCCGGCAAGGCCCTGCTGTCGGGCCTCACCCATCTGCCCCTGATCCTGCCGCCGGTCGTCACCGGCTACGCCCTGTTGCTACTGTTCGGCCGCAACGGGCCGCTGGGGCGTCTGCTGGACCCAATGGGGATCGTATTCGCCTTCGACTGGACGGGCGCGGCCCTGGCCGCGGCGGTCATGGGCTTTCCCTTGATGGTGCGGGCGATCCGGCTGTCGTTCGATCTGGTTGATCCCCGGATTGAACGCGCGGCGGAGACCCTGGGAGCCAGACCCTTGATCCGCTTCATGACCATTACCCTGCCGCTCGCGCTACCCGGCGTAGCGGCCGGGGCGGTGCTGGGCTTCGCCAAGGCGCTCGGCGAGTTCGGGGCCACCATCACCTTCGTGGCCAACATACCCGGAGAGACGCGCACCCTCCCGCTCGCCATCTACAGCCTGATCCAGGTTCCCGGCGGCGAGGCCGCCGCGCTGAGATTGGTCCTCATCTCGGTCGGGGTTTCGATCGGCGCCCTGTTGATCTCGGAGTGGGGCGCGCGGGCCGCGACGCGGCGCCTGGCAGGAATGGGCTGATGCTCGACGTTTCCGCCCATATCGTCCGTGGCGACTTCGCGCTCGAGGTCAGCTTCTCGAGCGATGCCCGCATCACCTGTCTTTTTGGCCGCTCCGGCGCGGGCAAGACGACAGTGGCCGAGGTCGTCGCCGGCCTTGTCCGCCCCTCGTGCGGCCGGGTGATGCTGAACGGGGAGGCCCTGTTTGACAGCGACACCGGTCAGTCGGTCCCGGTCTGGAAACGACGCATCGGCTATGTGTTCCAGGACGCGCGGCTATTTCCGCACATGACGGTTCGGGACAATCTGCTTTACGGCCCCCGTCGATCAGGCGATCCGGATCCTGCTCTTGATGAGGCGGTGGCCTTGTTGGGTCTCGAAGGTCTGCTCGAGCGCGGCCCGAGTTCGTTGTCCGGCGGCGAGGCCCGGCGGGTCGCGATCGGACGGGCCCTGCTCAGCCGTCCCCGTCTGCTGATCCTCGACGAGCCGCTGGCCGGATTGGACGGCGCCCGGCGCGGCGACATTCTGCCCTATCTGGATCGACTGGCTCGAGAGGGGCCTCCCATCCTCTATGTCAGCCATGCCGTAGAAGAGGTCGCCCGCCTGGCCGATCGCGTGGTTCTGGTCAGTGACGGCCGAGCTGTTGGTGCCGAGCCTCCCGATGCCGCGTTCGATCGTCCGGAGGCCGAGGCCGCCGCCGGGCTCAACGCGCCCTTGTCCGTTCTCGACGGGCGGGTCATAGCGCACGATCCCGAAAGAGACGCCACCCGCGTCGACCTGGCGGGGACCGCGTTTCTCGCCCCGCTCCTCCATGTGGTCCCCGGCGATCGCTTGCGAGTCGTTGTCGACGCACGGGATGTCGCTCTTGCCCTGACCGATCCTGTCGACGCCAGTTTCCAGAACCGGCTCCCGATGGAGGTCGCCGCGCTGGAGGTCCGGAGCGATGGAGTCCTCGTTCGACTTGAGGCAGGCGGGCTGAGGATGAAGGCTCTGGTTACCCGGCAAGCGAGCGAGCAGCTGGGACTGGCCCCGGGAAGGCGCGTGATCGCACTGGTGAAGGCGACCGCCGCCGCCCGCTACGCCTGATCACCATCATCCGCGATCCGGCCGGGGTAACAGCAACATGGGAGCATAGCCGATCGCGAATGTCAGAAAGGCCGCTGACCAGAGTGCTGCCGAGGCGATTAGCAAGGGCTGATAGATGTCCGGGATCAAGCCTCCCACGACTCGGGTTAGCGCCGCAGCATTGACCAGTACATAGATCAGAACCTCGACCTTGCCGGCGTTCAACGGCCGACCCGTATGGCCGCGACTGGCGCGAGTCATGATGGCGAGCGTCATGACGCCGATTGCGCCCGCTGTCAGGGCGTGAACACCGACAGTGGGGGGGACCAGTCCGGGCGCGGCCGCTGACAGCCCCGTGAGAAAGAGGCCCGCAGCCAGCCACAGGTAGCCAAGGTGCAGAATCCACACGAGGGGTTCCGCTGCCGTGGCATCACCGCGCCACCGGATCAGCCGGAGCAGGTTCAATCCTCCCGCCGACAGCATGAGGGCACCCGCCAACGGGTGGGCCGGCGCGATGCCCCATGCGATGAGGCCCACAGCTGTGACCGCCAGGGTCACGGCGTCGAACCGGCCGACGACAGCCGGCAATGGTCCGCCGCGCCTGATCTGCCAGTTGCGGGTGAAGCTCGGGGTAACCCGACCCCCGATGACCGCGATCAGCATGGCCACGACTGCAAGACCCAGGCGGGTGGACAGGTTTGCGACGCCGCCGGCGCCTGACTCGATGTGAAATCCGGCATTGGCGAGGGCAAATATGGTGACCATGAGGGCAACCGGTACATTGCGCCAGTTGCGCCCAGTCAGCACCTCCCGCCAGACCACGAAGGCCATGGCGAACAGGAACAGACCGTCAACCATCAAGGGCCAGATTGCCGCCGCCAGATTGGCGTCGAGGGCCATGGCCAGCATGGCACCCCGGCCTGCCAGCCACAGGCCGAACAGCAGGGCCAGCGGCGTCCCCACGACCGGCAGGCGACCCGTCCAGTTGGGCACGGCGGTGAGCAGGAAGCCGACGACGATCCCGCCCGTATAGCCGAACAGCATCTCGTGGACATGCCAGCTCAGCCCGACAGGTCCGCCGCTGAGAAAAGCGTAAAGCCAGAGCGGTGCGGCGATAGCCGACCACAAGGCCGAAAACAGATAGAAGGGGCGCAGACCAATGCTGAAGATGGCGGGCCCGCGATGGGCGCGGATGGCAGCGGCGGTGTTCATAGGGACTCCGGGACGACGATGCGACCTGTGAATAGAGGACCCGGGCGTAGACCTGATTGACGGACCGGATGCTGCGACCTGCACTTCGTCAAGTCGATGGATCAGTCTTTTCAGCACAGGCAATGAGCGTCTTCTGAGACTCGGCCGAACGCTCGAGAAGCTCGCGCCAGACCGGAATTGCGATCGCTTCGTCCAGCCCGCAACGCCGTGCTGCCGACTGGACGCGGGTAAGGATGGCGGCGATCCGGACAGGATCCCGGGCACTGTCCGGCCCCGTCTTGAGTGTGGCGATGACCGCGACCTGGCGCTGGCGGGCTGCGACCAACCGCACCAGGGCGGAATCGATCCGGTCTATTCTGGCCCGCCGGGCCTCCAGTTCGGTCGTGTTCATGCCGCGACACCCCCACGCCCCCAGCGAGCGCCGGCCATGCCGTGTAGATAGCCGCTGACCAGGGGTCCGGGCGGGCCAAGAGGCTCGATTTTCAACGCAAGTTCCTCTGCCATGATCCGCCCGGTAGAGAATTCGAGGAACAGGTTGGAGACTGCGATCATGTCCAGACTGTGCGGCGATAGTCGCAGGACCGAGACGCCGGCTTGCTTGAGCGCTTCAAGCTCAACATCAACCAGCTGACATCCGTGCGACAGGGTTTGCAGTCCGTTGATGGCCAGAAAATCCTGACTCTCGATGGTCGCGACATCCATTCCGTCAGGATGGCGATCGCAGACATAGCGGCAGGCGTCCCGGTGCAGGCCCTCCATCCGAGCCTGGGCGCAGCGGCTCGACAGGGCCAGCGGCAGGCGACCGAAGGCGAAGAGCTCGAGTTCGAGCCCGGGACAGGCTTGCGCGATTCCGGCGATCGAGGTCAGGGGGAGTTCGATGTTGGCGCACAGACGCACACAGCCCATCCGCACCAGCTCCGCCGCCGCAGGGGCGCTGTAGACGTTCAGCAGCGGGCCGGCGACAAACGGGGCTGGTGCCCGGCTCCAGACCGCTGACATGTCCCCGGCCTCGATCAGATGGTCGGGGTCTGCGGAGAGCTCAGCCGCCAGCCGGCGCTCCCTCGGCGAGGAGGGGATAGCAAGGGTCGACCAGATCACGGTCTTGCCCGCCGCCTCCAGCCGATCTGCTGCGCGCGCCAGGACGTCCTGCAGCAGGGGCTGACGCTTTCCACACACCACCTCGCCGAGATAGACCGTCCCCACCGGTGCCTCGTCGGCGATCCGGGCATAGAAGGCTTCGACCTGTTCCGCCGGCCAGTTGAACAGCAGGGGTCCGATCGCCAGTTCCATCGAACCGCTCATCGCCAGCGTTTCCGATAGGCACCGGTGGTCTCCCGTGCGCCTTCAGCGAGGTCACCCAGCCGGGACTCATAGGGGGCCGGGGATTCCCCGCGCCCGATGGCGTCGATCGCCGCCCGAAAGGCGGCGGCGACGCGGGACACATAGGCGCGGCCTCTCTGTCGTCCCTCAATCTTGACGGCTGTGACGCCGGCCCCCGCAAGGCCCGCCAGCAGGCTCATGGCGTTCAGACTGACCGGATCCTCAAACAGATAGCCCGGCTCATCGGAGCCGCCGCCCCGGAATCGGCCCTTGCAGAGGGTCGGATAGCCGCCGACCTGGCCCGCTGGCAGCCGGTCAATGGCGAAGCCGGACAATCGCGTCGTGCGCTCGCCGTGGTCGTCGCTGAAACTCACCGCCTCGGGCGGCGAACACACCCCTGACAGGTTCGGCGATCTTCCCGAGGCATAAGAGGACAGGGCGCAGCGCCCCTCGGCCATCACGCATAGTCCGCCGTAGACGAAGGCTTCGGTCTCGACGGAAATTTCCGGTGTCAAACTCCTGATTTCCTCGACGCTGAGGACACGGGGCAGAACCACCCGTTTCACCCCGTATTCATGAGCGTAAAAGGCGATCGCTTCCGGCGTCCCCGCCGCAGCCTGCACCGACAGATGAAGCCGCGTGTCCGGATGGTTGGCGCGCAAATGAGACAGTACGGCGAGGTCCGCGGCGATCACCGCGTCCACACCGGCCGCAACAGCGGCGTCAGCTGAGGCCCGCCACACATCGGTGGCGTCGGCACGGGCAAAGGTATTCAGCGCCAGCAGGACCCGCGCGCCGCGCTCGTGTGCCCAGTCGGTCGCGACGCGTAGTTCCTCGGGGGAGAAGTTCAGACCCGGGAAATTTCGTGCATTGGTCTCGTCGCGGAAGCCGCAGTAGACGCTGTCCGCGCCAGCCTCGATCGCCGCTCTCAGCATGGCTGGCGAGCCAGCTGGGCACACTAATTCCAGCCCTGAAGCCGCACGTCTGTTCACGGGTAGGCCTCGACTGGGCGCCAGTGTCCGGCGATCGACAAGGCGGTCTGCAGCAGCGGATCCAGCTGGCGTGGCAAGCCCAGGATATCGGCCATCGTCAACTCCGATGCTTCGAGCGCATTGTGCAAAGCCAGGATGGCGACGGTATCGCCGTTGACGTCGATGCGGCGCTGGAAAAAGGCGCCGTCGGCATCTCGCCGACCGTCAAACAGGGACAACAGCGTCAGCAGCGGACCCCTTATGCAAGCCGACGTCTCGCCGGGATCTGCATTGGAGCGGACCACCCGGATGGACCCGGCGGTGCCGTCCGGCCGCATCTCAAAGGCGAAGGGCAAGCCGTCAGGCATAATGCGTATGGTAGCCCGACGGACTTCACCCAACCGATCGAACGCGTCAGGCTGACGACGCGCCACCCCCCGAAGGGAAGCCGTCAGCAGGACCTCCACAGGCCGCCGCGAGCGATACAGGAGTTCAGTCCACCCATGACTCGACGAAGAGCGACGCAGAGGTGCTATCCGCATCGGGAATAGCCGCAGTCGAGGCAGCTGTCGCAGCCTTCCTTGCGAACAAGACCCGGCGTGCCGCATCGCGGACAGGCCGTGGGAGCAGGCGCTGCAGCGGTCGCTGGGCCGGGGTCCTGTACAGGCGCGGCTTCAGGCGCAGAGGCGCCGTCACCGGCCGAGAGGTTCATGTGACGCTCGATCACCGCTCCAATGGCGGCCGGAAGGGACGGCGTATAGCGCCCCTCCATCCAGGCCCCGCCGCCCGGGTCGAAGACCGCCTTGAGTTCTTCTGCCACAAAGGAGACGTCGCCACCCCGCCGGAAAACAGCCGACACCATCCGGGTAAGGGCGACGGTCCAGGCATAGTGAGCCATGTTCTTGGAGTTGACGAAAATCTCCATCGGACGCCGCTCGCCTCCGGGCTCGTCGTTGGAGTCATTGATCGTCACATAGACGGCGTGCGCGTCCAGCGGCCAGCGCACCTTGTAGGTCGCACCCTCCAGCCGCGCAGGCCTCGGCGTCAACACAGGCCCGACCGGAACGGTCTCGTCTGACGGCGACGGCTCGACGCTCAGGACCGAGCCAGTGATGGCATTGGGCCGATAGGTCGTCAGACCCTTGCAGCCCAGACGATAGCCCTGCCGATAGACATCGGAGAAGGCGTCGAAGGTAATATCTTCGGGGCAGTTGATGGTCTTGGAGATGGAGCTGTCGATCTGGGCCTGGGCCGCCGCCTGCATCCGCAGATGATGCTCCGGGGTCAGGGTCTGAGCGGTGACAAAGGCGTCGCCCGGCGCGCTTTCCAGCGGAGCGCCCGCTCCCATGATCCGCTTCCAGAGCGTGAAGGCGTAGTCCTCCACGGCTTCCTCGCGCTTGCTGCCATCCGGCTGCAACACCTTGCGGGTGTAAGTGAAGGCGAACACGGGCTCGATTCCGGACGACACATTCCCCGCCAGGAGAGACGTCGTTCCCGTGGGAGCGATCGAGGTCAGGCAACCGTTGCGCAGGCCGTGCCGGGCAATCAGGTCGCGTGTCTCGGGATCCAGTCCCGCGAGGTTTGGCCGATCCAGCATAGCCGGATCATAGAGGGGGAAGGCGCCCTTCTCGGCTGCCAGCTCGGCCGAGGCGCGATAGGCCTCCCGCCGGATCAACCCCAGCCACTGTTCCGTCAGGGCCACGGCCCGGTCCTCGCCATAGCGGGCGCCGCAGAAGATCAGGGCGTCGGCGAGCCCCGTCACGCCAAGGCCGAGGCGGCGCTTGGCCCGGGCCTCTTCTTCCTGCGCCGGCAGGGGGAAGCGGGAGACGTCAATGACATTGTCCAGCATCCGCACCGCCGTGCGGGTGAGAGCCGCCAGCTCGACTTCATCCATGGCGGCGCCGGGATCGAACGGAGAAGAGACCAGACGGGCCAGATTGATGGACCCCAGCAGGCAGGCGCCGTAGGGGGGCAGCATCTGCTCGCCACAAGGATTGGAGGCCGAGATCACCTCGCAATGGGCAAGGTTGTTCGCCGCGTTGACGCGGTCGATGAAGATCACCCCCGGCTCGGCGGCGTCATAGGTGGCCTGCATCAGGCGGTTCCACAAATCTGCCGCCCGAACGGTGCGCCGCACCTCGCCACCGAACACCAGAGGCCAGTCCGCGTCGGCGTCCAGGGCGGTCATGAAGGCGTCGGTGACCAGCACAGAGAGGTTGAAGTTCCGGAACCGGACCGCATCCCGCTTGGCGTCGATGAAGGCCTCGATGTCCGGATGGTCAATCCGCAGGCAGCCCATCATCGCCCCGCGCCTTTGGCCGGCAGACATGATGGTGCGGCACATGGAATCCCAGACGTCCATGAAGCTGAGCGGGCCAGAGGCTTCCGCCCCCACGCCCTTTACCGGCGCACCGGACGGCCGCACCGTGGAGAAGTCCATGCCGACGCCGCCACCCTGCTGCATGGTCACCGCAGCCTCGCGCAGGTGCAGGAAGATGCCGTCGAGGTCATCGGGCACTGTGCCCATGACGAAGCAGTTGAACAGGGTGACGGCGCGGCCAGTGCCCGCCCCCGCGAGAATCCGTCCGGCGGGCAGGAAGCGGTAGTCTTCAAGCGCGTCCCGAAAACGGGCGCGCCAGCGACCGCGCAACTTTGCAGGTTCGGCTTCAGCGAGCGCGGTCGCGACCCGGTCCCACGTGGCCTCAACGGTCGCATCTCCGGCCCCGTCGTTCGGCCGGAAACGATATTTCTTGCTCCAGATCTCACCCGCCAGCGGACTATCGAACGCCATCTCTGCACCCCTTCAAAATTGGAGTTCAGATTCGCCGATTCCCTGCGGCACTTGGAAGGGCCGCAGGGGTGTCGCGCACCCGGACCGGCATCAATGCGAGGCTTGACTGACGTCAAGCATCGGGCCGCTGCGACGCCTTACGAAGACCCGATCATCACGCTCGCGCATGGGAGCGCGAAAGGAAGAGGACACTCTGGAACATGTCGCTTGAACATCTTTCCGTCGGCGAGATCGCTGTCATCCTGCCGGGAGCCACGACGGTCTTTCGGCGCTACAAGATCGACTTTTGTTGCAGAGGCGACGTCTTGCTCGCCAAGGAAGCGGAGAGCCGAGGCCTCGATCTGTCGGCGCTTGAGGCGGAGCTCCACGCTCTGGAAGCGCCGGGGGTCCACGCGCCCGCCGAGACGGCCGACCTGATCGCCCACATTGTTGAGCGCTATCACAAGGTGCACCGGCGCGAATTCCCCGAGATCATCGCTTTGGCCCGCCGCGTCGAGTCGGTTCACCGCGACAGGGCCGACTGCCCGCACGGGTTGGCCAACCTGCTTTCCGATATGTTCGATGATCTCGAAGACCATCAGCACAAGGAGGAGGCTGTCCTGTTTCCAGCCATGCTCAATGGCATTGGTCCGGCCCTGTGTGGCCCGATCTCCCGGATGATGCAGGACCACGATGACCTGGGGGCTTTGCTGGCTTTCATGGCGGAGCTGACCGACGACTTCGTCGTGCCGGACGGGGCGTGCGCTACCTGGCGTGCTCTGTATGCCGGGTGCAGCAAGCTGGATATGGACCTGCGCGAGCACGTCCACCTGGAGAACAATATCCTTTTCCAGCGCTTCCTCTGAGCGGGTTCAGAAGTCCAGAACGAGGGCGGTGTCCCCGGCGTCGAGAGCTGTAGCGCCGGGGCGCCGCCGGATCAGAACATCCGCAGTCGCCAAGGCCATCTGTGTCGCAGAGTCCTGGACAGACAATGGCGCGACACCGCCTCCGACCAGACGGCCGCGCTCAAAGGTCTCCCGATCTCCGCAGGGTTTCAGCGGCGCAGTCAGGGTCATGTCCCGCCAGCTCAGCAGCGCGCTCGGATCTCTCCCCGCCAGACCGGCGACCAGTGGCGCCATGAACAGACGGGCCGTCACCAGCGCTGAGGTGGGATTGCCAGGCAGACCCAGGACCAGCTTCCCGCCTGCCCGCCCGAACCAGACCGGCTTGCCCGGTTTGATGGCCACCTTGGAGAAGATCATTTCCAGTCCGAGCGGGGTGAACATCGAGCGGGCGTAGTCCTTCTCGCCGACGGACGCACCGCCCGTGACCACCACCAGATCGGCTTCGTCGAGCGCGCGGCGGGCAGCAGCCTCAAGGAGTTCAGGCGTATCGGTCAGGCGGCGGCGATCAACCACCTCACCCCCGCATTGCCGCGCAAGGGCGGCGACGCCGAACGAGACGCTCTCCGGAATGCTGCCGGGCGTCTCCAGAGCCTGCCCCGGTTCGGCCAGTTCATCCCCGGTGCCAAGGATGATTATGCGCGGGCGGCCTACCACCGGCAGCGTGGCGACGTCAGCGGCTGCAGCGGCGACCATGGCACGAAAACCGAGGGCCGTCCCCGCGCGGAGCAAGGTATCACCGGCCCTGAAGTCCGACCCCGATGCGCGGATGTGCTTGCCCGGTCCGGGCGTCACCTCGAACACGGCCATGTCTCCGTCGCGGCCGACAATCTCCTGGACCACGATCCTGTCGGCCCCATGGGGTACGGGTCCGCCGGTAAAGACCCGGGCGCAGGTTCCGCCAGGCAGGACCGGCACGTCGGCTCGCCCGGCGAAGGCAACGGTGGTGATTGGCAGTCGGGCCGGCAGGGTCCCAAGGTCGGCGTCGCGCACGGCGTAGCCGTCCATCGCTGAAACCGCTGCGCGCGGGGCGTCGCCGCGGGCCCGCAGATCGACGGCCAGTACCCGGTCGGCGGCGGCGTCCAGCGCCACCGTCTCGCAGGGGAGCGGGCGGGCCTCGGTCAGGACCAGAGCGACGGCGGAGTCGAAATCGATCACGACGCGGTCCAATCGCCCGATCGTCCGCCCGACTTGGACAACAGCCGGACCTGGCTGATGACCATACCCCGGTCAGCCGCCTTGAGCATGTCATAGAGGGTGAGGCAGGCGACGGAGACGGCGGTCAGGGCCTCCATCTCGACACCGGTCGACCCCGAGACACGCGCCTCCGCAGTAACGATGAAGCCGGGCAGGGCATCGTCGAGATCGATCTTCACCGAGACCTTGTCGAGGCCGAGCGGGTGGCACAACGGAATCAGATCCGCTGTGCGCTTGGCCCCCATGATCCCGGCCAGTTCGGCGGTCGTGACCACTGCACCCTTGGGTGCGTGGTCATCCTGGACCAGCGCAAGTGTGGCAGGCGCACAGATAACCCGGCCTTCAGCCACAGCCCGCCGTGCCGTCGGCGTCTTGTCGCCCACGTCGACCATGTGCACGCGCCCGCCGCTGTCCATATGGGTCAGGGCGCTCACGGGCAGATGCCCCGGAAACGCGGGATCTGGCCCACCAGGGAACAGGGCCGGAAGCGGCTGTCTAGCTCTTCCGCCAGCACCAGGTCCCAGGCGTCGCGGCACGCCCCGGTCGAACCGGGCACGCAGAAGATGAAGGTGTCCTCGGCCTGTCCCGCGAGCGCCCGTGATTGAAGGGTCGCCACGCCGACCGTGCCCAGGCTGGCGAGGTGGAAGACCACGGAAAAACCCTCAAGGTCACGTCGGAACAGCGGCTTCACGGCCTCAGGCGTCACGTCACGCGGTGAGAAGCCGGTACCGCCCGTGGTCAGGACGACGTCGACATCCGGGTCTTGGATCCAGATCTTGAGCTGGCTGCGGATGGCATCCACCTCATCGTGAACGATGGCCTTGCCCTTCAGCACGTGGCCCGCCGTGGTCAGGCGCTCGACCAGGGTGCCGCCCGAGGTGTCAGTCGTTTCATCGCGGGTGTCCGAGATGGTCAGCACCGCGATGTTGAGCGGGTGAAACGGCAGCGTCTCATCAATTCTTCCGGCCATCAGGGGGTCTCGTCCTTCCAGCGCGCCAGGGCGGCGCGATCTTCGTCAACGGGTTCGATCCAGCGTGTGCCGGAAGGGCCGGTCTCGCGTTTCCAGAATGCGGCCTCGGTCTTGAGCCTGTCCATCAGATAGTCCGCCGCCGCGAAGGCTTCGCGACGGTGGGCAGCGGCGGCCGCGACGAACACGATAGTCTCGCCGGGGACGATCTCGCCGCATCGATGGACCACGACCAGATCCGTAACCGGAAAGCGCGCTGCGGCGGCTTCGGCGATATCCTGCATCGACCGCTCGGTCATGCCCGGATACCAGTCGAGCGTAAGGGTTTCGACGATCGAGCCGTCCTTGCCAGTGCCCCGGGCAAGGCCGGTGAACGTGACCACGGCACCGTCGCCCGTGCGGCCGGCGAGAAAGGCCTCAAGCTCCGCAGGGGCGGACAGGGGCGTGCTGATGAGCCTGACGTCGAGGGCCAACTCAGCCCCCCGAAAACAGGGAAAAGAACGCGATCTCCTGACCCGGGCGGGCGAGGGAGTCCTCACTGACCACAACCATGTCGACCGAGGCGCGGACGTCGGGGCGCAGCAGGGCGTCTGCCGCGACCTCGTCGCGCTCGGCCAGCAGGTTGCGGATCTCACGAACCGTAAGGCCCTCGCTCGGCAGGTCGAAGCTCCCTTCAGGGCCCAGACGTTCGCCGACCCGGCCGAAGAACAGGATAGGGGTCATGGTCGTCTCCATTTCAGGCTGCCTTTGCTTCGTCGGGGCCAGCCAGGGCTCGGCGCAACTCCTCAATGAAGCGAGGCAGCAGGTCGTGCCGCACCGAGGAGTCAGACCAATAGGGGTTCATGAAGACGCAGCGGATCACCAGCATCCCGGCATCACCCTCGGATCGGTCATTATAGCCGCCATGGCCGCTGAGCAGATTGGCGATGAGTGCGGCGTTGTCGGCACCAAGTGTCGTCTTGGACACGGCGAAATGCGGAGATCTCTGGAAATGATCAAAGACAGCCTGGGTACGGACGTTGGAATGGCTCAGCGCCTCGCCGGCTCGAGCCAGCGAGAAGCAGGCGATATTGCTGTCGGCGGGCAGGAAACACGCTTCCGGGACAGCTTCCCGTACGGCGGCTTCGAAAGCCTGGCGGGTCTCAACCGTAGTGACCATCAGAGCCCCGAGGCCGTCCGCGCCTAAGCCGAGGGTTTCCGCCGTCAGCCAGGTCGCCGCGGCGCCTGCCGCCGACCGCGACCCTTCCAGAGTGGACGACCACTTTCCGTCGCCCAGTTCCGGCCGGTCCAGATAGGGAGCGTCAAAGGCGGAGACGGCGTAATGTTCGGCGTCCGGCGTCAGGAAGGCTCCGCAGGCATAGGGCACATAGCCCAGCTTGTGCGGGTCGATGGTGATCGAATCCGAACGTCCCATGGCCCGCAGTGCGGCGGCCGTCTCCGGGGCCAGGGTTGCTTCTGACGGGCCGTCCAGCATGGCCCGGAGAAAGCCGCCATAGGCCGCATCGACGTGGCGCCAGATGCGCCAACCCCGCTCCGCCCGCCACAGGTCCAACCGGTCATAGAGGCGATCGAGGGGATCAATGGCCCCTGTCTCGGTGGCCCCGGCCACGGCGACAGCCATAAGGATCGGTCTTCCATCAGCCTGGGCGCGCTCCACCTGACGTTCGAAATTGGCGAGGTCCAGGTGACCGCCCTTGTCCAGGGCCACGCTCCAGATCGCTTCTCCGCCGAGGCCGAACACGTTGGCGGACTTGCTCCAGGAATAGTGCCGGTTTCCGGGAACAAGCATTATCGGTCCTCGGTAATCCCGTCCTGACGCCCGACTGATCCGACGCCAGACATCGCCCGGATTGGACGCCGCCGCGCTACAGGACTTCAGGACATCGTCCGGGACGCCGTAAAGAGTCTGCAGGTGGCGGAACTGGTTCCAGCCCATATGGGCCGCCGCGAAGGGGTCCAGGGGTGCACCGTCGGTTTCGGAAATATGCAGCGCCAGTGCCAGCCAATGATCCAGTCTGTAGCGCGCGCGCCAGACGGCCTCGAAGTTGGCGACCGTCCCACCGGAGGTGAAATGCCCCTGGGCTTGCGCGGGATCATAGCCCAGCATGCCGGCCAGGGCGGCGATGGCCTCGGTCTCGATCACGCTGCCGACGCGACTGGCGTCGCGCGAACTGTTGTTGGGATTGTGCAGCATGGCCGCGAACCAGCCCAGCAGACCCGGCAGGGACAGATCAGCCTTCATGTGGGCGATGTAGCGGGGAGAAAAGGTCGGGGTCTCCGCCGTCAGGGCATCGCAGAGTGTCAGCAGCCGCCGTCCGAGCCGATCGCCCTCGTGCAAAGGAGCACCGGAAACGGGCGCCGCGTCATTGGAAGCGCTATCCTCGAAGCGACCGGAACGCCAGCGGAACCAGTGGTCGAGGGTCGCGTCGATCTCGTTGCGTAGACGGCGCTCACCTTCCGATCGCGCTCCTGGAAAATAGGAACTTACGAGCTCGCGCGACGGATCAGCGGTCATCGGAACGTGGGTTGCCTCTCTGCCCGGGCCGGGCTGGTCCGCTGGATTTACAACCTCCGTTGTCAAAACGAATTGGCATCCATCAAGTGCCCGGACGACCCCCATCAAAGACCCGGGGCGCCCTCAGCGCCGACCACGTCTCGTGGCGGCCTGCACATGCAATCATCCCGGCTCAGGCGATCTCAAGGAAGTCGCCGTCGGGTCCATAGGCCGCGAAGCCGCCAATGCGGCCGTCGCGCACGGCCTGGACCATGGTCTCCAGGGCGAGGTCGATTCGGGCCTTGTCAGGCGGACGTCCGGCTTGTCCGGACAGGCTCGCGGCGAACACGACGCTCCAGGGCGGGCCGGCCTCTTCAGCCTCCGAGACGAGCGCCTTGAAGTCCGGCAGGTCGCGCGGGGCCTTGTCGACGCACATCAGTGGCCCGAGCGCGCCTCCCTTTCCTGATCGAAAGCGTGCCTCCTGCTCCGGCGTGGCCCTGTCGGGCAGTTCGGCACCGGCAAAGACGAATAGCAGGCGCTGCGGTTCCGGCTCGGCGGCGGCGGCGGCGAGGAGTTGCTGGAAGTGCTCATTGGGGTTCATCGGACAGACGTTACGACAATCAGGTCGTTCGTGTCTCGCAGGCTCGAAGCTTTCATGAGTTACCTTTGCGGTCGCGGGGGTCCGTCGCCCGGGCAGCGATGCGGTGACCCCCGGTCGTCACAGAAGGATTGTCGGCCGATCGTCAGGGACGATCCACCACAGCCACGAAGCGATCCAGAGGCCCCGCTGATCCCGGGAACGACATCGGTCAGCGACCCGAGCATGGCTTGCTCTGGTCAACCTGGAGAAGCCCGTAGCACGCTGAGTACGACGGAGGGGACTGGTAGCGACTTGCCTTGAAGGTGGTCAGCGGCTCCTCTCAGGCCTTCCAGCGCCTCGGGCCAGAGCTTCTCTCGCTCCGCTGCCTCGAAGTTCATCTCCAGGGAGCATGCGAGTTCATGGGCGAGAATGATGATGAGGTCGGTGGTCATTGTGGTTCCTCTGAACGAAAGTGAGCGGAGAGCAGGGCCCCTTGCGACACGGCCCGGTTTGCGGTGTCGCCGTCGGCGCCCTATTGGGTGAGCAAGGCGTGTGGCGCGCACGGAATCGCCGTTCGCATCCTTCAGCCAGTAAGCCATCTTGCTGTGGGTCTGGTGTGGGTGCGAATTCGGCGAGTTCCAAAAACTGACTTTTAAACAATGCGCTGTGGATTAGGATTCAGAATGTCGAATGATCGTATGCCCCGCCGCGGCGTCCTGCTGATCGTGGCCAGCCCGTCGGGCGCGGGCAAGACCTCGCTGTGCCGGCGGTTGATGGCCGATCACGGGGGGCTGGAGCTGTCGGTCAGCATGACGACGCGGCCGATCCGTCCGGGCGAACAGGCGGGGCGGGACTATCACTTTGTCGACGAGGCCGAGTTTCAGCGCCTGATCGAGGCCGATGCCTTCCTTGAATGGGCCAATGTGCACGGCAATCTGTACGGCTCACCCCGCGCGCCGGTCGATCGGGCCTTGGCCGAGGGCCGCGACGTGCTGTTCGACATCGACTGGCAGGGCGCGCGCGAAGTGGCCCGCCGCTGTCCCGAGGACGCGGTGCGGGTCTTCATCCTGCCGCCCAGCCTTGAGGAGCTGCGCCGTCGTCTGGTGACCCGCTCGCAGGATGCGGAAGAGGTCATCGACCGCCGCATCCGCAACGCCAAGGGTGAGATCGAGCACGCCACCGAGTTCGACTATGTGTTCGTCAACGACGACTTCGACCGCTCCTATGCGGAGCTGGCCCACATCTATCATGCGGAGCGGTCGCGCCGGTTTCGCAACGTCTGGGTCAGCGGCTATCAGCAGGCTTTGCTGAACGAGAAGGTCTGACGCCTCAGGCCGGCAGGTCCGGATTGGTGTTGATCATCCAGGGAATGCCGAAACGGTCGATGAGGCTGCCGAAGCCCGGCGACCAGAACGACTCCCCGAAGGGCATCACAACCTTGCCCCCCTCGGACAGGGCGTCGAACCAGCGACGGGCCTCGGCGACGTCATGGGTGTGCAGGGTAACGTCGAAGCCGTTCTTCGGCTTGTCGATGCCGGGAGCCCACTGGACATCCATATCGGCGCCCATGATGGCCTGATCCCCGATTTGCAGCCAGCCATGCATCAGCCAGTCTTTCATATGCTCCGGCACTCCCATGTCGGGCGGCCCGTCGCCGTAGGGCATGGCGGCGGTGATCTCTCCGCCGAGAACCCTGGCGTAGAATTCGAAGGCCTCGCGGCATTGGCCGCGGAAGCTGAGGCTGGTCACGATTTTCATGGTGGTGTCCTTCCGTTTTAATCCCTGTGGGCGGCCAGCCAGGCCTCAAGCCGGTCGGTCGTGCTGGTCCAGCCGTGGCGATGGCCGGTCAGGCTCTGTTCGGACTTCAGGCCCGCGTGGGTGAGGTCCATATGGGTTTTGCCGTCGTCGGTGTCGCTGAACACCACGGTGACAAGGGTGTCGGCGGGCGGGCCGTCCTCGTGGCTCTCGTCCCATTTGAAGGTGAAGACGAGGCGTTCGTTCTCGACGATCTCGAGATAGATGCCGCCCTGCCAGAGCTCCTCGCCCGTTTCGACCGAGCGCAGGCATTTGCGCCACTCGCCCCCCACGCGGAAATCCTGGGTGGCGCTGATGGCCGGCCATTCGACCGGGCCCATCCATTGAACGGCCATCTCGGGGCGGGTCCAGGCCATCCAGACCAGCGGGCGGGGCGCGTCGAACACCCGCGTCATATGCAGGGTGGGGCGGGTCGCAAGATCGTCGGTCACGGCCATGTCAGAAGGTCTTCACCAGCTCGGCCAGCTGGTCAGCGCACTGACCCCAGCCGTCGTGGAAGCCCATTTCCTCGTGCTGCTTTTTCGTGGCCTCGTTCCAGTGATGGGCGGTGGCCGTGTATTTTGTGCGACCGTCGGGCAGGGGCTCCAGCTCGATGCGGCTGACCATGAAGGGCTGGCCGGCGGGCTTCCAGTCGGGCGTCAGGCCGTCGGTCGAGACGATGCGCCGGTTGGGGATGACCTCGAGGAAGACGCCAGAGTTCGGGAATTCCTGACCGTCGGGTGAGCGCATGGTGAACTGTGTCAGGCCGCCGGGGCGGGGGTCACAGACCGCGTCGGTGATGGTCCAGGGTTTGGGGGCCAGCCATTGTTTGATCAGTTCAGGCTCGGTCCAGGCGCGGAAGATCTTTTCGGGAGGGGCGTCGATGATGCGCTCCAGCACGAGATCGAAGCTGTGGGCGGCGCCGTCGGTGTCGCACGGGTTGTCAGTTTCGTTGGCCATCGTCTTTGCCTTTCTGCAGATTTCTCAGATAGCTATCGAGACGATCGAACGAGGCGTCCCAGTAGCGGCGATAGTGTTCCAGCCAGTCGGCCACGCCCTTCAGCGCCATGGGTTCCAGCTTGGCCGGGCGCCACTGGGCCTCACGGCTGCGGCTGATGAGACCGGCCTTTTCCAGAACCTTCAGATGTTTCGACACGGCCGGCAGGCTCATGTCGAAGGGCTCAGCCAGTTCGTTGACGCTGGCCTCGCCCTCACACAGCCGCGCCAGAATGGCCCGACGGGTCGGGTCGGCGAGTGCGGCAAACTTGGCGCTGAGAGGGTCGGGGGTCATGGCGGCTTTCGTATGTAACTGGCAGGTTAAGTAGCGGGTGATGGGGCGATAGTCAACCGACGGGTTAAATGAGCTGCGGCGAAGAAAATTCCGCGCGAGACAGGCGACCCGCATTGAGGGATGCTCGGGCTGTCCGTAGTCTGGAGCCCACCATGAAAGCCCTTCTTCTCCTTCTCGCGGCCGTGACGCTCATGTCCGGTCCGGCGCGAGCCCAGGACCGGGATCCCGGCGCGGTCATCGACGCCCTGCACCAGGCCGCGCGCGAGGCGGATGGCGCGACCTATTTCGCCCTGTTCACGCCGGATGCCCGCTTCATCGGCACGGATGCGACCGAGCGCTGGACCGTGGCGGAGTTCGAAGCCTATGCCACGCCCTATTTCAGCCGGGGGCAGGGGTGGGACTATCAGGTCGTCAGCCGCGAGTTGTCGATCCTGCCGCTCGACTGCCGCTGCGTCGCCGTCTTCGATGAGGTGCTGGAGAATGCCAGCTATGGCACTGTGCGGGGCTCGGGCGTGCTGCGGTTGACCGATGACGGCTGGAAGATCGAGCAATATGTCCTCAGCTTTGCCGTGCCCAATGACGTTGCGCGCGATGTTGTCGCCGTGATCCGCGCCGGGGAAGCCGCTCGGCCCTGATGGAGTTCGAGGACGACGCCTTTGTGCTCTCGGCCCGTCCGCATGGCGATACGGGCGTGGTGGCTGACCTGCTGACCGAACATCACGGACGGCGGCTGACCTATGTCGCGGGCGGGGCCTCGCGGCGCATGAAGCCCTTTCTGCAGCCGGGGTCGCGAGTGCGGGCCGCGTTTCGCTCGCGCGACGACAGCCAGCTGGGTTCGGCCCGGCTGGAGCCGCGCGGCGAGGATATCAGCCGGCTGTTCGATTCACCGCTGGCCCTGGCGGGGTTGGCCGCTGCCACCGCTGTGGTGCAGGGCGCGCTGCCCGAGCGAGAGCCGGAGCCCGGCATCTTTGCGGCGATGGAGGCGCTGATGTCGGCCTTCGCCCATGATGCGGTCTGGCCGGCGGTGTTCATTCGCTTCGAACTGGGCCTGCTGGCCAGTCTGGGCTTTGGCCTCAATCTGGATGTGTGCGCGGTGTCGGGGTCGACGGACGATCTGGCCTGGGTCAGCCCGCGCACGGGCCGGGCGGTCAGCCGGACCGAGGGCGCGCCCTATGCTGAGCGGCTGCTGGGCCTGCCGCCCTTTCTGCTGGGCAACCAGGCGGCGGTCGTTGAGGGGGATGTCGGTCTGGGTCTGGCCCTGACCGGCCATTTCCTCGAGGCCTGGGTGTTCCATCCGCGTGACAGGCCGCTGCCGCCCGCGCGGGACTGGATGGTCGAGCGCTTGCAACGATCCGGCTTGTTGTAGGCGCGGTTGCGGGACTAGGGTCGCGCCGAAAGAAATCGGGGAAGTCACACCATGAGTATTCGTCGTCTCGCAGGCATGGGCGCGGCCCTGTCGTTGCTTCTGGCCGGAGGGCTGGCGGCCCCGGTGCTGGCCCAGTCGTCCGAGGATGCGCAGGTCGCGCGCCGGATGGAGGCCCATGTGACCTTCCTGGCCGAATGATGCGCTGGAGGGCCGGGACACCGGCTCGCGCGGCTATGAGCTGGCGGCCCTCTACGTCGAGAGCCATTTCTTCGCGCTGGGCCTGACGCCGGCGGGCAATGCCGAGCGCACCAGCTGGCGCCAGCCGGTCAATTTCGCCGAGATCAGCCTGTCGGCCGGCCAGATGAGCTGGACCGGACCGAACGGCACCGCCCACAACTGGGATCACGGCGACGGCGTCGCCCTGATCCCGTCGCAGGTCGGTGAGGTGGCGCTGGATACCGGCTTCGTCTTCGTCGGCTATGGTCTGGATGTGCCCAGCCACGGTCTGGACGACTACGACGGGCTGGATGTCGAGGGCAAGGTCGTGCTGGCCCTCTATGGCATGCCCGAGGGCCTGCCCAGCGAACTGGCGGCCCACCTGGGGTCGGCCAAGGCAACGACGGCCTTTGAGCACGGCGCGGTCGGCTACATCATGATCCACTCGGCCGATACGCGGAATATCCCGTGGTCGGCGCTGATGGGGTATTTCGGGGAGCCCCAGACCCGCTGGGCGACCGCCGACGGAGTGCCGCAGAGCGATGCGCCGGGCATCAAGGTCGAGGGCTTCCTGTCGCAGCCGACGACGGCCATGCTGTTCGAAGCCGCCGGTCAGAACCTGACGGCCATTCAGGACGCGGCCGCTGCGGGGGCCTCGCCCAAGGGGTTTGAAATCCCGGGCGCGGCCAGCGTCAGCCTGACGGCCGAGGCTCGCTATTTCGAGAGCCCCAATGTGGTGGCCATCCTGCCCGGATCCGATCCGTCGGTCGCCGATGAAGTCGTGGTGGTCATGGGTCATCTCGATCACGTGGGCATTTCGGACGACGAGAGCGCCGAGGACCGCATCTCGAACGGGGCCATGGACAATGCCACAGGCATCGCCACCCTGATCGAGGTGGCCCGCGCGCTGTCGCTGTCGGATGAGCGCCCGCGCCGGTCGGTCATGTTCCTGGCGGTGACGGGTGAGGAACTGGGCCTGCTGGGCTCCAGCCGCTTTGCTGCCGATCCGACCGTGCCGCTGGAAGACATCGTCGGCGTGGTCAATCTGGACATGCCGATCCTGACCTATGACTTCGTCGATGTGGTCGCGTTCGGCGCCGATCACTCGACGCTGGGCGCCATCGTCGCCGAGGCGACGGCCGAGGTCGGGGTGGCGACGGTGCCCGACTACATGCCGGAAGAGAACCTGTTCGTGCGCTCGGACCACTATGAGTTCGTCAAGGCGGGCGTGCCGTCGGTGTTCCTGGCGACCGGACCGGGCGGCGAGGGGCGTGAGGCGACCGCAGCCTTCCTCGCGGACAACTATCACCAGGTCAGCGATGAGGTGGACCTGCCGTTCGACTGGAACGCCGCGGCCCGGTTCGTGCGGGTGAACACCTCGATCGCCCGGACCATCGCCGACGGCGAGGAGCGCCCCATGTGGTATGAAGGCGACGAGTTCGGTGACCTGTTCGACGCCGACGGCCCGCGCGCTACCCGCCCCTGAGCCGGGCGGACACCCGTCCGCACCGATTTGGGCCTAGACTGATCGAAGCGGCGGGCGATTCGTCCGCCGTTTCCCATTCGTATTGATACCATGACCTTGCACACCCCTCCGCCGGACGGCGGCCGTATCGTTGATGAGCCGATGGGAGACGCCCTGTCGCGTCGCTATCTGGCCTATGCGCTGTCGACCATCACCAACCGCGCGTTGCCCGATGTGCGGGACGGCTTCAAGCCCGTGCACCGGCGCATCCTGTACGCGATGCATCAGATGCGGCTGAACCCGCAGGCGGCGGCGCGCAAATGCGCCAAGGTCGTGGGCGACGTCATGGGCGGCTATCACCCGCACGGGGACGCCTCGATCTATGACGCCCTGGTGCGCATGGCCCAGGCCTTTGCCCAGCGCTATCCGCTGGTCGACGGGCAGGGGAATTTCGGCAATATCGACGGCGATAACGCGGCGGCCATGCGCTACACCGAGTGCAAGCTGACGCCGGCGGCAGTGCTGCTGATGGAGGGGATCGACCAGAATGCGGTCGACTTTCGCCCCACCTATGACGATCAGGATCAGGAGCCCGTGGTCCTGCCGGCGGGCTTTCCGAACCTGCTGGCCAATGGCTCGTCGGGCATTGCCGTGGGGATGGCGACCTCCATCCCGCCTCACAATGTCGGCGAGCTGATCGAGACCTGTCTGATCCTGCTGGAGGACCCCGAGGCCTCGACCGAGACCCTGATGCAGCATATGCCGGGGCCGGATTTCCCGACCGGGGGCGTGCTGGTCGAGGGCAAGGCCTCGCTGCTGGAGACCTATGAGACCGGACGTGGGGGCCTCCGCCTGCGCGCCCGCTGGGAAGTCGAGCATCTGGAGCGTGGCACTTGGCGCATCGTGGTCACCGAGATCCCGTATCAGGTGCAGAAGGGCCGGCTGATCGAGACCCTGGCCGATCTCATCGACCAGAAGAAGGCGCCGCTGCTGGGCGATGTGCGCGATGAGTCGGCCGAAGACATCCGGCTGGTGCTGGACCCGCGTGCCCGCACCGTCGAGCCCGAGGTGCTGATGGAAAGCCTGTTCCGGCTGTCTGACCTCGAGGTCCGTGTGCCGGTCAACATCAATGTGCTGGATGCCACGGGCACGCCGGGGGTGATGGGGCTGAAGGCATGTCTGCAGGCGTTCCTGGATCACCGGCGCGAGGTGCTGATCCGTCGCTCGAACTGGCGTGCAGAACGCATTGAAAAGCGACTGCATCTGTTGGAAGGGCTACGGATTGTCTTCCTCAATATCGATGAGGTCATCCGCATTGTCCGCGAGGAGGAACAGCCCAAGGCAGCGCTGATCGCGCGGCTGAACCTGACCGAGGTGCAGGCGGACTTTGTGCTGGATACCCGGCTGCGGCAACTGGCGCGGCTGGAAGAGCTGGCCATCGAGACCGAATACAAGGAATTGGCCGAGGAACTGGCCGGGCTGCGGGCCCTGATGGATTCGCCGTCGCGGCAGTGGAAGCGCATCGGCAAGGATCTGGCCGAAGTGCGCAAGGCGCTGCCGTCGCCGCGCCGGACGATCTTTGGCGAGGCCCCGGAGGGTGGCGCCAGCGCGCCGATCGAAGCCTTCATCCCGCGTGAGGCCATCACGGTCGTCCTGTCCGAGCGGGGCTGGATCCGGGCGGCCAAGGGCAAGGTCGAGGACCCGTCCGAGCTGAAGTTCAAGGAGGGCGACAGCCTCGCCTTCCTGGTGCCGGCCTTTACGACCGACAAGCTGCTGGTGGCGGCGACCGACGGGCGCATTTTCACGATCGGGGCCGACAAGCTGGCGTCGGGACGCGGTCATGGCGAGCCGATCCGTCTGATGATCGATCTGGAGGAAGGCGTCGAGATCGTGGCCCTTTTCGCGTACCAGCCGGGGGCGAAGCTGATGGTGGCGTCAAAGGCCGGCTATGGCTTCATCGCGCCGGAAGATGAGTTGCTGGCCCAGAAGCGCGGCGGCAAACAGGTGCTGAACGGCGAGATGGCGGTCTGCCTGCGCGTCACCGGCGACCACGTCGCGGTAATCGGCGACAACATCAAGACGCTGGTCTTCCCGTTGTCGGAGCTGCCGGAGATGAGCCGCGGCAAGGGCGTGAAGTTCCAGTCCTATCGTCAAGGCGGCATGGCCGATGCCACGGTCTTTGCCGAAGAGACGGGGCCGGACTGGGTTGATGGCGGCGGGCGTCGCCGCAACTGGCCCGACTGGCGTGACTGGATCGGCAAACGCGCCGCCGTGGGGCGTCAGGGACCTCGCGGCCTGCGCAAATTCCGTTGAGGCTGCGGGGACCGGTCCGGAAATAAACTCGATTTCATTTGGGTGCGGGGGCCGGTTCGCGCGATAAGGGAGCTCGCAATCAAAGGAACCGGCCCATGATCACCTGGATCGTCATCGGCGTTATCGTCGTCCTCATCCTGTTCGTCGTTGTCGGCGGCTACAACAAGCTGGTGGCGCTGGATCAGCGCGCGGACCAGTCGTTCGCCGACATCGATGTGCAGCTGAAGCAGCGGCAGGACCTGATCCCCAATCTGGTCGAGACGGTGAAGGGCTATGCCACCCACGAGCGGGCCACGCTGGATGCCGTCACCCAGGCGCGAGCCGCTGCGGCGGGCGCGACCTCGGTCAATGACAAGGTCGAAGCCGAGAACATGCTGACCGCCACGCTCGGCCGACTGTTTGCCGTGTCCGAGGCCTATCCGGACCTGAAGGCCAACACCAATTTCCAGCAGCTGCAGACCGAGCTGTCGGACATCGAGAACAAGCTGGCCGCCGCCCGCCGGTTCTTCAACAATGCGGTGTCCGAGTTCAACGCCGTCCGCCGTCAGTTCCCGACCGTGCTGTTCGCCGGGCTCGTGGGCTTCGGGTCGGACAAGCCGTTTTTTGACGTTGGCGAGGGCGAGCGCGCGGCCATGACCGCCGCCCCGCCGTCGGTGCAGTTCTAGGATCCATGCAGGCCGTCGGGCTCCAGACCCATATCTGGGCGAACAACACCCGCTCGATCGTGTTGCTGGCCATGTTCCCGGTGCTGTTGGTGCTGGTTCTGTATGGCCTGCAGCTGGTGCTGATGGGGTTCGGGATCATACCCGGCAGCGGCGGCACCCTGGGTGACGACATGGCGCTGGCCGGGCGCATGCTGGGCTGGACGGTGCCGGCCGCCGCCGTGATGGCCGCGATCTGGTTCGCCATCGCCTATTTCGGCAGTCAGGCGATGATCGACGCCATGACCGGGGCCAAAAAGGTCGAGCGGCGGGACAATCCGGAACTCTATAATCTGCTCGAGAATCTGGCGATTTCCCGCGGCCTGCAGACCCCGACCCTGCGCATCATCGAGACGGATCAGCTGAATGCCTATGCCTCGGGCCTGCATGAGGGCCGCTATAGCGTGACTGTCACCCGGGGCCTGATCAACACCCTGACCCGTGACGAGGTCGAGGCGGTGCTGGCCCATGAGCTGACCCATGTGATCAACAAGGATGTGCGGACGATGGTGATCGCCTCCATCTTTGCCGGCATTCTGAGCGTCATGGCCGAGCTGGTCTTCCGGGGCCTGTTCTTTGCGCGCGGCGGGCGAGGCAACAAGAATGCCGGACCGCTGATCCTGATCGGAATTGCCATCGCCGCGATCGGCTTTGCCCTCGCCTTCGTCATCCGGATGATGCTGTCGCGCACGCGCGAGTTCGTGGCCGATGCGGGCGCGGTCGAGCTGACCAAGAACCCCGATTCGATGATCTCGGCGCTGCGCAAGATCGAGGGGCGCTCCACGCTGAAGGCGCCCGACGAGGTGCAAGGCATGTTCCTCGACAATCAGCCCGACAAGGCCGGGATCATGGGCCTGTTCGCCACCCATCCGCCGATCTCGAAGCGGATCGAGGCGCTGGTGAAGTTCGGTGGGGGACGCGATTCCGGGCCGTGGTCGCAGCAGACCTACGCCCCCTCAACCTCGGTGCCGAGCGCCGGCTAGGGCAGGTCGCGCCAGCCCTCGCGGGTCAGGGCCTGAAGCGGGCGCAGGCGGGCCTTGTAGTCCATTTTCGCTGAGCCCTGGATCCAGTAGCCCAGATAGACGAACGGCAGAGCCTGTTCGCGCGCCTGCACCAGGTGGTCGAGGATGGCGAACTGGCCGAGGCTGCGGCGCGCCAGCAGCGGATCAAAGAAGCTGTAGACCATCGACAGGCCGTCCGAGAGCATGTCGGTCAGCACGACACCGACCAGATCGCCCGGCCCGGCGCCGATGGCGGGCAGGCGGTATTCGATCAGATGGGTGCGCACGGCCGTGTCCTCAACCATGGCGACATAGTCGTCCCAGCCCATGTCGCTCATGCCGCCGCCAGCATGGCGCGCCAGTAGATATCGGCGCAGCAGATCGAACTGCTCCATGGTTGCCTCGGCCTCGACCTGATCGCGGGTCAGGTCGGCATTGCGCTGCAGGATGCGCTTTTGCGAGCGCGAGGCCGCAAAGCCGCAGACCGGCACCCGCACCGAGACACAGGCGTCGCATCCTTCGCAGGCCGGGCGATAGGCGATGTTCTGGCTGCGGCGGAAACCGGCCTGTGTCAGTTCGTCATTGACCCAGGCACCGTCGCTGAAGGGCAGATTGGCGAACACCTTGCGTTCGATCCGACCCGGCAGATAGGGGCAGGGCGCCATGGCTGTCAGATAGAAGCGCAGCTGGCGCTGGGGCACATGCCGGGTCATGGCCGCGCTCCGCATTCCCGGTCGCGGGGATGGCCTGCAATGTCTGTCAGACGCGCACCATGCATGGCGCGATGGGAGACCAGTCCGGGCCCCGGCGCAAGGCCCTTCGCCATCAAGGCGCGAAGGGCGGGGGCCGCTGTCACAGGCTGGTGTCGCTGGGCAGGACCGGCGCCTCGCGCAGCAGGATGATCGAGATGCGCCGGTTGCCCGCCAGACTGGGGTCGTCGGGATAGAGCGGGTCGGACCCCGCCTTGCCGTTCACCGAATAGATGCGGTCGACATCGACGCCGGCCCCTTCGAGGATCAGGCGGGCGGCGTCGGCGCGGCGGGCCGACAGGCTCCAGTCCGCAGGCGCGCTGGAGCGGTTCGAGCCGGCGACCGAACTGGTGTGACCGGTGATCGAGATGCGGTTGGGCAGGGCCGTGATGATCCGCGCCACGGCCCGCAGCAGGATCTGGGCGCGGGCGTTCGGGCGGGCCGAGTTTTCCTCGAACATCGAGCGGCCTTCCTGATCGACGATCTGGATGCGCAGGCCTTCAGGCGTCTGGTCGATGATCAGTTGTTTCGACAGTTCGGCCAGTTCGGGCATGGACTGCATGGCCTGACGCAGCGATTCCGCAGCGCTGGCAAAGTCGGAGGCCTCGCGGCGGGCAATCTCCTCGCGTAACTGGTCCTCGCTGGCGGCGGCCAGATTGCTGTTCTGGCCGGCCTGATCCGGGGCCTCGGGGGCCTCGGGCGCCATCTGGGTGATCACCGACATCGAGCCCGAGCTCTTGGGCCCGTCGTCGCCCAAAGACGTTCCGCCCAGAATGCCGCCGGAGCCCGAGGTGGTGGCCGAAATGCTGGCCGGAGCGAAATACTCGGCGATGCCCTTCTTCTGTTCAGGGTCGGTGGCGTTGACCAGCCACATCAGCAGGAAGAAGGCCATCATGGCCGTCACGAAGTCGGCGTAGGCGACCTTCCACGCCCCGCCGTGGTGGCCGTGTCCCGCAACCTTCTTGACCTTCTTGATGAGGATCGGACGATCGCTCAGGGACATGGGCGCCTCACTGGATTCGGGGCAGTCTTGGGCGATCAAGGTTAAGGCGACGTTTCCCGTGTCGCCCGGCTTGTATGCGCAAGCCCGGACGCTAAGGTCGCCGCGTGACCGACATTTCCCTTTCTGAACCTGACGGCGTCGACGCCCGTGCCTATCGCCGCGCCATGGGGGCCTTTGCCACCGGCGTCTGTGTCGTGACCGTCGACGGCCCCGAGGGCGCGGTCGGCATGACTGTGAACTCGGTGACCTCGGTGTCGCTGGAGCCGCGGCTGTTGCTGTGGTGTCTGGACGACAGCGCCGAGCGGGCCGGGGCGTTTCTGGATGGACGGCCCTTTTCGGTCCACGTGCTGGAGGCGGATGAAGCCGATTGGGCGGATCGATTCAGCCGGGGTGACTGTCGCCTGTCGGCCGAAGAAATCGATCGGGCCGAGACGGGGGCGCCGGTGCTCAGGGGCGCGCTGGCGCGGTTCGACTGTGTGCTGCACGAGCAAATCCCCATGGGGGATCATCAGATTCTGGTCGGACGGGTGACCCATTTCGAGGCCCGGGAGGGCGCCGGCCTGACCTTCTTCCGGGGCCGCTACGGACGCATCCAGGAGGGCGTGGAATGAAGATCGCATTTTCCGGACTGGGCGTGATGGGCGCGCCCATGGCCGGCCATCTGATCGCGGCGGGGCATATGGTCACGGGCCATAACCGCAGTGCGGCCAAGGCCGAGGCCTGGGCGCAGAAGACCGGCGGGACGGCGGCGGCAACCGCAGCCGAGGCCGCGCGGGGCGTGGACCTGTTCATCCTGTGTGTCGGCAATGATGACGACGTGCGCGAGGTCGTGGGCGCGGCCCTGCCGGAGCTGGCCCCGGGTGCCGTGATCGTGGATCACACCACCACCTCGGCCAAGGTAGCGCGCGAGATGGCGGAGCGGGTGGCCGAGCGGGGCGTCGCCTTCCTCGACGCGCCGGTCTCGGGCGGCCAGGCCGGGGCCGAGGCGGGCAAGCTCAGCATCATGATCGGCGGCGATGCCGATGCGCTGGCCCGAGTCGAGCCGGTGCTGGCCGTTTACGCCAAGGCCATCAAGCACATGGGCCCGGCGGGCAGCGGTCAGCTGACCAAGATGGCGAACCAGATCGCCATCGCCGGTGTGGTCCAGGGGCTGGCCGAGGCGGTGCATTTCGCCCAGAGCGCCGGTCTCGACACCGATGCCGTCTATGAGGCCATTTCGCAGGGCGCGGCCCAGAGCTGGCAGATGGACAACCGCTGGAAGACCGCGGCGGCGGGCCAGTTCGACTTTGGCTTTGCGGTCGACTGGATGCGCAAGGATCTGGGGCTGGTGCTGGAGGAGGCCCGCGCCAACGGCAGCCATCTGGCCGTTACCGCCCTGGTCGACCAGTTCTATTCCGAGGTGCAGGCGATGGGCGGCACCCGCTGGGATACCTCAAGCCTTGCGGCCCGACTGCAGGCGCGCAAGCGCACCTAGACGAGGAATTTCACCTCACCCGAATGCATCTGTTTGACGGCGGCGACGACCTTGAGGGTGCCCGCCTCCAGTGCATCGGCCAGCGAGGCATCGGCCACGCGCAGCTTGTCGGCGACCCGCTGGGCGTTCAGCTCGACAGCGCGGACGGCCATGTCGGTCGCATCTGACCGGCGGGCTTCCAGCACGGCGGGAATGATCGGCACGATCATCTCTTCCAGCGAGGGATCCAGCGGCATGACCCCGTCGACGATGGCCTCGGCCGCCGCCACGGCGCCGCAGCCGGTGTGCCCCATGACCACCACCAACGGGCAGTTCAGGTGTTTGACCGCATAGACGATCGAGGCGAGGCCCCGGCGGTCCACCGTATTGCCTGCGACCCGAATGGAAAACAGTCTTCCAAATCCCTGATTAAACAGGATTGTCGGCGGCGTCCGACTGTCGGCGCATCCGACGATGGTGGCGATCGGGTTCTGGCCACCCTGCAGCGGCTCCAGATCGTCGACCTTGACGTAGCCGAGGTTGTTTTCGCCGCGCAGGAAGGCGTCGTTGCCGGCCTTCAGCTCGGCGAGGGCCTGATCGGGCGTGGGGCCAGCGTGGGCCGGGGCCTCGGGTTCAGGCGTCGGCGCCTCTCTCTCAAGAACCGCCACTCCGGGACGCACGGGTTTTTTGCCCAAGCCAAACAGACCCATGATGTCCCCCCGTTGAACTGATCAGGCTGGTTAACAGCGTTCGGCGTAAATCCGGTGACAGTGCGCGTCTGTCAAGCGGTCAGCGGTTCAGCCATTCAGCGACGCGCGGCGCGAAATAGGTCAGCACCCCGGAACAGCCCGCACGCTTGAACGCGCCGAGGCTTTCGAGGATAGCGCGCTCCTCGTCCAGCCAGCCGGCGTCGATGGCGCCCTGCATCATAGCGTACTCACCGGACACCTGATAGGCGAATACCGGGACGGAGAAGGTGTCGCGAACTCGCTGGATTATATCGAGATACAGGGATCCCGGCTTGACCATGACGGCATCGGCGCCCTCGGCCAGGTCCATGGCCACCTCGCGCAGGGCCTCGTCGGAATTGGCAGGGTCCATCTGATAGGTGCGCTTGTCGCCGATCAGGGCGCGGGCCGAACCGACCGCGTCGCGATAGGGTCCGTAGAAGGCTGAAGCGTATTTGGCGGCATAGGACAAGATCATAACATCCTGATATTCGTTGGCTTCTAGAGCCTCGCGGATGGCCTGCACTCGCCCGTCCATCATGTCGGAGGGGGCGACGACATCGGCCCCGGCATGCGCGTGGATGAAGGCCTGTTCCGCCAGCCGCTCCAGCGAACCGTCATTGACGATCCGGCCGTCCTCGACGATGCCGTCGTGGCCGTGGTCGGTGTAGCAGTCCAGCGCAACATCGGTGATGACGCCGATCTCGGGCACGGCCGACTTGATGGCGCGGATGGTCTCGGGGACCAGGCCGTCGGGATTGGTGGCCTCGGTGCCGACCGCATCCTTCAGCTGGTTGTCGATATTGGGAAACAGGGCAACGGCGGGGATTCCCAGATCGCGGGCCTGGCGCGCGGCCTCGACGGCGGCCGCTGTCGACAGCCGGTCGACGCCGGGCAGGGTGGCCACCGGCACCCGGTCGGCCTTGCCGTCGTGCAGGATCAGCGGCCAGACCAGATCGGCCGGGGTCAGGGTGGTCTCGGCGACCAGACGTCGCACCCAGGGCTGGCTGCGCAGGCGGCGACCGCGGGTCAGGGGGAAGCTGGCGGGAAAGACGAGCTTGGACATGGGGCCTCATAGCCTTTGCCGGGCGGGGGGAGAAGCCATCCGGGCGGCCCGAGGGGGTTCAGTTTGCCGTTCCATGGTCTAGAAGGCCGCAACGACAGATGAGAGGACCCCCATGGATTTCGCCCTGACCGAAGACCAGCGCGCCATTCAGGACGCCGCCCGCGCCTTTGCTGAGGCCGAGCTGGCGCCACACAGCGCCGAATGGGACGAGACCAAACATTTCCCGGTCGACGTCATGCGCCAGGCCGCCGAGATGGGATTCTGCGGGATCTACACCGGCGAGGAGCACGGCGGCATGGCCCTGGGCCGGGTCGAATCGGCGGTGATCTTCGAGGAGCTGTCGCGCGGCGATGTTTCGACCGCCGCCTTCATCTCGATCCACAATATGGCGACCTGGATGATCGACAGCGTCGGCTCGGCCGAACTGCGCGCCCGCTATGTGCCGGCGCTGGTGACCATGGAGAAGATCGCCAGCTACTGCCTGACCGAGCCGGGTTCGGGCTCGGATGCGGCGGCGCTGCGCACCACGGCGGTGCGCGACGGCGACCACTGGGTGCTGAACGGCTCCAAGGCCTTCATCTCGGGCGCGGGCACCAGCGACGTCTATGTGGTGATGGCGCGGACGGGGGTGGACGGACCCAAGGGCATTTCGACCTTCGTCGTCGACAAGGACGCGCCGGGCCTCAGCTTCGGTGGGCAGGAGCGCAAGATGGGCTGGAACAGCCAGCCGACCGCCATCGTCCAGTTCGATGATTGCCGCGTGCCGGCCGAAAACCTGATGGGTCAGGAAGGGCATGGCTTCCGCTATGCCATGATGGGTCTGGACGGCGGGCGGTTGAACATCGCCGCCTGTTCGCTGGGCGGGGCGCGTCTGGCGCTGGAGACGGCGCAGGACTACGTCGCCAGCCGCAAGCAGTTCGGCAAGCCGATCGGCGACTTCCAGAACACCCAGTTCAAGCTGGCGGACATGGCGACCCAACTGGAGGCCGCGCGCCTGATGGTGCTGCGCGGCGCCTGGGCCATCGACACAAACCACCCGGAAAAGACCAAATGGTGCGCCATGGCCAAACGGCTGGCCACCGACGCCTGTTTCCAGATCGCCGACGAGGCGCTGCAGCTGCACGGCGGCTATGGCTATCTGAAGGACTATCCGCTGGAGCGCATCGTCCGCGACCTGCGGGTGCACCGCATCCTTGAGGGCACCAATGAGATCATGCGCGTGATCACCGCGCGGGAGATGATGCGGCAGTGAGCGATATCATGACCGACGAACCTGAAATCCTCGCGCGTATCCAGTCCGGTCTGGGCCGGATAACGTTGAACCGGCCGAAGGCCATCCATGCGCTGAACAAGTGCATGTGCGACGCCATGATCGCGGCGCTGCTGGCATGGAAGGACGATCCGGCGGTCAAGTCCGTGCTGATCGACCATGCGGGCGAGCGCGGCTTCTGTGCCGGGGGCGATATCCGCATGATCGCCGAAAGCGGGGCGGGGGATGCGTCGGAGGCCAAGGCCTTCTTCCATGCGGAATATCGGCTGAACCACCTGCTGTTCGAATATCCCAAGCCGGTGACGGCGCTGGTGGACGGCATCGTCATGGGCGGCGGCGTGGGCATTTCCGAGCCGGCCGAGGTGCGGATCGCGACCGAGCGCACGACCTATGCCATGCCGGAAACGGGCATCGGCCTGTTCCCCGATGTCGGGGGCGGCTGGTTCCTGCCGCGTCTGCCGGGCTTTGTCGGGACCTGGCTGGCCCTGACCGGAGCGCGGCTGAAGGCGGCGGACACGGTGTTTCTGGGCATTCACAGCCACTATCTGCCCGCCGATGCGGTCGAGGCCTTCCGGTCCATTCTGGCCGCCGATCCGGCCCATCCGGCGGACGTCGCCGATGGGCTGGAGGATGATGCGGGCGAGGCCCCGATCGAGGCCCACCTGCCGGCGATCGACCGGCTGTTCGGCTTTGATACGCTGGAAGAGATCTTCGCGGCGCTGGAGGCCGACGGCTCGGAGTGGGCGAGCGCCCAGCTGGCGACGCTGAAGACCAAGTCCCCCCAGTCGATGAAGGTCACCCTGCGCCAGCTGCGCACGGGAGCGACGCTGGACAGCTTTGCCGACAATATGGCCATGGAATACCGGCTGGGTGGCCGGGTGGTGCGCACCCATGACTTTCAGGAAGGCGTGCGCGCCGTGATCGTCGACAAGGACAATGCGCCGAAATGGTCGCCCGCCAGCATCGAGGGCGTGACCGACGAGACGCTGGACGCCCTGTTTGCGCCGCTGTCGGCCGATGAGGAATGGACGCCCTTGCCGCAACTGGCGTAAGCCTGTGCCAGAGTTTTCGAATGGACGGGGAGGATGGCCATGCGCCGTCAACTGGGACTGATCACTGCTGCGGCTGTGGGGCTGATGGCCTCGGGCTGTATCATCGTCGCCAATGACGGCGGGGGGCGGACGGTCATCACCTCGACCTCTCCGAACTCGGCCCGGGCCGATACCCGGGTGGCCATGGCGCTGTCAGACTCGCGGCGTCCCGAAGAGGACCGCGCCCGCGACTCGCTGCGGATGCCGCTGCAGGTCATGGTTTTTTCCGAGATCAGCCCCGGTGACCACGTGGCCGACATCCGGCCGGAGGAGGGCTATTACACCCGCCTGTTCGCCCCGGCCGTGGGTGACGAGGGCCGGGTCTATGCCTTTGTGCCGACGCGTACGGCCGAGCGTGAAAAGCCCTATGCCGACGCCTTGGCCGAGACCTATGGCAATGTCGTGCCGGTCGTCGGCCTGCTGGACGAGATGCGCTTCGACACCCCGCTCGACGTCGTGTTCATGAGCCAAGAATATCACGACTTCCACATTCCGGCCTTTGGCGTGGACGTCGCCCGGATGAACCGCGCCGTCTATGACGCGCTGAAGCCCGGCGGCCTCTATGTGGTGATCGACCACTCGGGCCGCGCCGGAACGGGCAACACCGAAGTGCAGAGCCTGCACCGGATCGAGGGCGACTTCCTGAAGGCCGAGGTCGAGGCCGCGGGCTTTGTCTTTGAAGGCGCCAGCCAGGCCCTGGCCAACCCGGACGATGACCGCACCGTCAGCGTGTTCGACGAATCGATCCGCGGCCAGACCGACCAGTTCGTCTATCGCTTCCGCAAGCCGGGCTGACCGCCGTTCGATAAGCGGTTAAGCTCGCCCTCGCGCCATGCATAGCGCGGGAGGAACGATGATGCGGAAAATCACCCTGCTGGCCGCCTGCGCGGCTTTGGCCCTGTCGGCCTGTGGCTCGATGGGCATGTTCGGACCATCCGACGCGACGCGCGTGGCGGTGATCGAGGCTGCGCTGGTCGGGCCGCCGCGCACCGATGAGGACCGTGCCCGCGATGCCAGCCGCATGACGGCGGAAACCCTGGCCTTTGCCCGGGTCGAACCGGGTGACCGGGTCATCGACCTGATGATCGGTGGCGGCTTCTTCACCCGGGCGTTTGCCGCGGCGGTCGGCCCCGAGGGCCATGTGACGGCCTGGCAGCCGGATGAGTTTGTCGCCTTCAGTGCGGACTATGGCGTGGCGTTGACGGCGGCCGACGCCCTGCCAAACGTGACCGGGGCGGGCTCGGCGATCAACGCCCCGGATTGGCCGGGCGGCGCGGACGTGATCTTCACCGCCCAGAACTATCACGATCTGCATCTCGATGCCTTCCCCGACGGGACGGCGGAGCGGGTCAATGCTGCGGCCTACGCGGCGCTGAAGCCCGGCGGCTACTATGTGATCATAGACCATGCGGCGGTGACGGGTGCCGATGCCTCGGTCGCCGACACGCTGCACCGGATCGACCGGGACCAGGTGGTGCGCGAGGTCACCGCAGCCGGTTTTGTCCTGGACGGGGAGTCGGATGGGCTGATGCGACCGGCGGACCCGTTGACGGCCAATGTCTTCGACCCGTCCATCCGCGGGAACACCAGCCAGTTCATGCTGCGCTTCCGGAAGCCCGACTAAGGTCACACTGGCCTTGCGAGGCCTGAGCGGCTAACCCTCCGCGCAAGAAACGCGACCAGAGGGAGACGCCGACATGACCGAGACCATCGCCTTCATCGGACTGGGAAACATGGGCGGGGGCATGGCCGCCAACCAGGCCAAGGCGGGCCGCAAGGTCCTGGCGTTCGACCTGTCCGAAGCGGCGATGGCGCGCGCGGTGGAAGCCGGCTGCGAGGCCGCCGGCTCGGTCGTGGAGGCGGTCAAGGACGCCGACATCGTCATCACCATGCTGCCCGCGGGGCCGCATGTGCTGAAGGTCTATTCCGAACAGATCATCGGGGCCGCGCCGTCGAGCGCCGTGTTGCTGGACTGTTCGACCATCGACGTCGACACGGCGCGCAAGGTCGCAGGTCTGGCGAAGGAGGCCGGCTATGCCTTTGCCGATGCGCCGGTCTCGGGCGGGACCATGGCGGCGGATGCCGGGACCCTGGCCTTCATGGTCGGCTGTGACGAGGGCGATTTTGCCCGGATTGAGCCGGCGCTGGAGCCGATGAGCCGCGCCACCTTCCGGGCCGGCGACCACGGGGCAGGGCAGGCGGCCAAGATCTGCAACAACATGATCCTCGGCATCACCATGCTGGGCACATGCGAGGCCATCGGTCTGGCCGAAAAACTGGGTCTGGACCCGGTCAAGATGTTCGACATCGTCTCCAAATCCTCGGGTCAGAGCTGGTCGACGACGACCTACTACCCCTGGCCCGGGCCGGTGCCGACGGCGCCGTCGAACCGCAAATATGACGGCGGGTTTGCCACGGCCATGATGCTCAAGGATCTGAAGCTGGCGCAGGATGCGGCGGCCAAGGCCGGGGCCTCGACCCCGCTGGGCGCCCAGACCGAAGCCCTGTTCCAGATGTTCGATCGGCTGGGCTATGGCGGGCGGGATTTCTCGGCCATCCTGCAACTGCTGCGCGGCAAGCTGGACGAGCTGCCGAAGGGCTGACGGCCGAGATTGAGAACCGTTATCAATTAAGGGTTTGCGGCCAATTCGCCGCAGTCTGAACATGGACTTTCAGCCGTCCGGAGCGCAAAAGAACCGCGTCCGGAATGCATAAGCGAAAGACCGCCGATCTTGTTCGATTATAAGGCCGCCTTTGGAAACGCCGTGGACCAGGTCCGGGCCGAGGGGCGCTATCGCGTCTTCGCCGACCTGAAGCGTGTGCGTGGCCAGTTTCCGCGCGCGGTCTGGCGTCGGGATGACGGCACCGAGCAGGACGTCGTGGTCTGGTGCTCGAACGATTATCTGGGCATGGGCCAGCACCCCGAGGTGCTGACCGCCATGCAGGCCGAGATCGATTCGGTCGGCGCCGGGGCCGGGGGCACGCGCAACATCTCGGGCACGACCCGTTCGGCGGTCGATCTCGAGGCCGAGCTGGCCGCCTGGCACCACAAGGAAGCGGCACTGCTGTTCACCTCGGGCTATGTGGCCAATGAGGCGACCCTGACGACCCTTCAACGGATCATGCCGGGGCTGATCATCTTCTCCGACAGCCTGAACCATGCCTCGATGATTGCGGGCATCCGCAACGGCGGCTGTGAGCGGCACATCTATCAGCACAATGATCTGGAGCATCTGGAGGCCCTGCTGGCGGCGGCGCCGCCCGATGCGCCCAAGCTGATCGCGTTCGAGAGCGTCTATTCCATGGACGGCGACATCGCCGACCTGGCCGGCACCCTTGCGCTGGCCAGGAAATATGGCGCCCTGACCTATCTGGACGAGGTCCATGCCGTGGGCCTGTATGGCGACACCGGCGCGGGCATCGCCGAGCGCGACGGCGTGCTGGACCAGATCGACATCATCGAATGCACCCTCGGCAAGGCCATCGGCGTGATGGGGGGCTATATCGCCGCCGACGCCCTGATCATCGATGCCGTGCGCAGCTGGGCCGCGGGCTTCATCTTCACCACCAGCCTGCCGCCGGCCCTGACCGCGGGGGCACTGGCCTCGGTGCGTCACCTGAAGGCCCACCCGGAACTGCGCGCGGCGCATCAGGCCCGGGCCCAGGCGCTGAAGGAGCGGTTCCTGGCCGCCGGCATCCCGGTGATGCCGTCCGAGAGCCACATCGTGCCGGTGCATGTGGGCAATCCGGTACACTGCAAGATGATCTCGGACATGCTGCTGGAAGAGCACGGCATCTATGTCCAGCCGATCAACTATCCGACCGTGCCCAAGGGCACCGAGCGCCTGCGCTTCACGCCCTCGCCGAACCACGACGACGGCATGATGGACGCGCTGGTCACGGCGATGGACAAGCTGTGGACCCACTGCAACGTGGCGCGCCTCCCTGCCGTCGCCTGACGACCGGTCTGTCCCCGGCGAGGTGATCGTCGAGTTTGTCCGCAACGGTGCGTATCTGAAATGTTCGGTCGTGCATGTGGCGTCCGGCGTCGAGGTCTCGGCCGTGGGACCGGTCGCTGAGCGCCACGGGCTTGAGCGGATTGCGCTGGCCAAGCTGAAACGGGCGCTGGCGGCGCGCTGACCACAAGATGTTGTGGTCGCCCCGTGTGAGGCCTAGATAGGTTCATCATCGAATTCGGGGACTGCCGTGACTGCTCATACCCATGACGCCTTCTTCTCGCGCACACTGGCCGAGGCCGATCCGGACATCTTCGGCGGCATCCAGGGCGAGCTGGCCCGGCAGAAGGAACAGATCGAGCTGATCGCGTCGGAAAACATCGTCTCGAAGGCGGTGCTGGAGGCGCAGGGGTCGGTCCTGACCAACAAATATGCCGAGGGCTATCCGGGCCGTCGCTATTACGGCGGCTGCGAGTACGTCGATGTGACCGAGAACCTGGCGCGGGAGCGGGCCAAGGCGTTGTTCGGCTGTGCCTTTGCCAACGTCCAGCCGCACTCGGGCGCGCAGGCCAATCAGGCGGTGTTCATGAGCCTGCTGCAGCCGGGCGATACCTTCCTCGGCATGGATCTGGCGGCGGGCGGGCACCTGACCCACGGGTCACCGGCCAACCAGTCGGGCAAGTGGTTCCGGCCCGTGACCTATACGGTGCGCCAGGACGACCACCTGATCGACTATGACAATGTGGCCGAGATGGCCGAGCGCGAAAAGCCGAAGCTGATCATCGCCGGGGCCAGTGCCTACAGCCGCCACATCGACTTTGCGCGGTTCCGTGAGATCGCCGACAGCGTCGGGGCGTATCTGATGGTCGACATGGCCCATTACGCCGGCCTGATCGCGGGCGGCGTCTATCCCGACCCGCTGCCGCACGCCCATGTGGTGACGACCACGACGCACAAGACGCTGCGCGGGCCGCGCGGCGGCATGGTGCTGTCGAACGACATCGATCTGGGCAAGAAGATCAACTCGGCCGTCTTCCCCGGCCTGCAGGGTGGACCGCTGGAGCATGTGATCGCGGCCAAGGCCGTGGCCTTTGGGGAGGCGCTGAAGCCGGAGTTCAAGACCTATGCCCAGCAGGTGGTCGACAATGCCCGGGCACTGGCGGCCGTGCTGGTCGAGCGCGGCGCTGCCATCGTGTCGGGCGGCACCGACAGCCATCTGATGCTGGTCGACCTGCGGCCCAAGGGCGTGACGGGCAAGGCGACCGAGGCGGCGCTGGAGCACGCCCTGATGACCTGCAACAAGAATGGCGTGCCGTTCGATACGGCGCCCTTCACGGTGACGTCGGGTGTTCGTCTGGGGACTCCTGCGGGCACGACGCGCGGCTTTGGCGTGGGCGAGTTCCAGCAGGTCGGTCACTGGATCGCCGATGTCATCGACAGCATGAAGGGCGGCGACGAGGCCGATCCCGAGGTCTCGCGTCGCGTGGCGGGAGAGGTGCGCGAGCTCACGCGTCGCTTCTCCATTTACGGATAACCGTCTGATGAAATGTCCCTTCTGCGGTCACGCTGATACCCAGGTGAAGGACAGCCGGCCGTCCGATGACGGGGCGGCGATCCGCAGACGTCGGTCCTGCCCGCAGTGCAGCGGCCGGTTCACGACGTTCGAACGGGTGCAGTTGCGCGAGCTGGTGATCCTGAAGCGGAACGGGCGCCGCACGCCGTTCGACCGCGACAAGCTGGAGCGGTCGCTGGGGATTGCGCTGCGCAAGCGGCCGGTCCAACCCGACCAGATCGAGCAGATGGTCAGCCGGATCGTGCGCCAGCTGGAGAGCCTCGGCGAGACGGAGATCCCGTCCAGCGTGGTCGGCGACTTCATCATGAAGGCGCTGAAGGGGCTCGATGAGGTGGCCTATGTCCGCTATGCCTCTGTTTACAAAGACTTCCGGCACACGGGCGACTTCGCCCGCTTCCTCGGCGACGAGGGCTATAATGACGACAAGCCGGGTGGCGACGGCGCGCCGGAATGACCGGGCGCCCGACCGTGACGCTGAAGCTGGCCACCTCGCTGGATGGCCGTATCGCCATGGCGTCGGGCGAGTCGCAGTGGATCACGGGCGAGGCGGCAAGGCTTGAAGGGCACCGGCTGAGAGCCTGTCATGACGCGGTTCTGGTGGGCATTGGCACCGTGCTGGCGGACGACCCGGCGCTGACGGTTCGGCTACCCGACTATAGCGGGCCCCAGCCCCTGCGCGTGGTGTTGGACAGCCGGTTGCGAACGCCCGCGACGGCACAGGTCGCAGAGGGTAACAGCCTGATCCTGACCACGGTTGAACCGCGCCCCATCGGTCAGGCCGAAGTGGTAGAGGTTGTCGAGTTGGACGGCCGCGCGAACCTCCATGCCGTCCTCGACACCCTGTATGCGCGCGGCATTCGTTCGGTGCTGATCGAAGGCGGAGGGGAGGTGGCGGCCTCTTTCCTGCGTGAAAACCTGGTCGACCGGCTGGAATGGTTTCGCGCGCCGATCCTGCTGGGCAGCGAGGGACGGCCCTGTGTCGCCGCCCTGTCGCTTGCAAAGCTGGCGGATGCCCCCAAGTTTCGGCGCAAGGCCGTCCAGGTCGTCGGTGACGATCTGTGGGAGCGGCTTGAAAGGATCTGAATGTTCACCGGCATCGTCACAGATGTGGGTCGGGTGCGCCGCATCCAGGCCACCGCGCGCGATCACCGCTATGAGATCGAGACCGGCTTCGACACGGCCACGATCGAACTCGGCGCCTCGATCAGCCATGCGGGCTGCTGCCTGACGGTCACCGAAAAGGGGTCCGGCTGGTTCGCAGTGGAGGTCTCGGGCGAGACCCTGTCGAAGACGACGCTGGGGGACTGGGCCGAGGGCACGCGCATCAATCTGGAGCGGGCCGCGAAGCTGGGCGACGAACTGGGCGGCCATATCGTCTCGGGCCACGTCGATGGCCTGGGCACGGTCCAGTCAATCACCCCTGAGGGCGGTTCGCACCGGCTGGTGATCGAGGCACCAGCGCCGCTGCATCGCTATATCGCCGCCAAGGGGTCGATCACGGTCGATGGCGTGTCGCTGACGGTGAACGAGGTCGAGGGTCAGTCCTTTGGCCTGAATATTATTCCCCACACCTGGGATCACACGACGCTGGGCGGGCTTCAGGTCGGAAATTCCGTCAATCTGGAGATCGACATGCTGGCGCGTTACCTTGCCAGGTGGCAGGAGACGCAATGATGCAAACCGCGCACCAGACCGACACCCCGATCAGCCCCATCGAGGACATCATCGAGGACGCCCGCAACGGGCGGCCCTATATCCTTGTGGATGCCGAGGATCGTGAAAACGAGGGCGATGTCATCATCCCGGCCCAGTTCGCCACGCCCGACCAGATCAACTTCATGGCCAAGCACGCGCGCGGCCTGATCTGTCTGGCCATCACCGCGGACCGGGCGCGGCAGCTGCGCCTGCCGCCGATGGCCGCCGAGAACCGCGAGAGCATGGGCACGGCCTTCACCGTCTCGATCGAGGCGAAGGAGGGCGTGACGACCGGCATTTCGGCCGCCGACCGGGCCCGCACGGTTCAGATCGCGGTGGATCCGAACCGGGGCGCGGACGATCTGGTCTCGCCGGGCCATGTGTTTCCGCTGGTGGCGCGTGATGGCGGGGTTCTGGTGCGCACCGGCCATACGGAGGCCGCGGTCGACATCAGCCGCATGGCCGGGCTGACGCCCGCCGGGGTGATCTGCGAGATCATGAATGACGACGGCACAATGGCCCGCATGCCGGATCTGGTCGCCTTTTCCCAGCTGCACGGCATCAAGATCGGCACGATCGCCGACCTGATCGCCTATCGCCGCCGCACCGAAACCTTTGTTGAGCGGGTACTGGACACCGATTTCGACAGCATCCACGGCGGCCCGTTCCGCATGGTCCTGTACCGCAACACGATCGAGGGCGTGGAACACGTCGCCCTGGTCAGCGGAAAGGTCGATCCGTCGAAGCCGACCCTGGTGCGCATGCATCAGGTGGACTTTGCTGCGGATCTGCTGGGCCATGTCGAGGGCCGTCAGGACTATGTGCCCAAGGCGATGAAGACCATTAGTGACCATGGCGGAGCCGGCGTGGTCGTCTTCCTGCGCGATCCGGAACTGCATGGTCTGGCCGAACGGCTGATGGGCGCCCCCCGGCCCCAGGCCGTGGACCGGTCGATCCGGAACTATGGCGTGGGGGCACAGATCCTGAAGGACCTCGGCGTGCGCGACATGATTGTGATGAGCTCGACCCGCCCCAATCCGACCGCGCTGGAGGGCTATGGCCTGCGCATTGTCGGCTGGCGTGACATGGATGGAGAACCGGTGGCGTGAAGGATCCCGATCGTATTCTGATCGTCGAGGCGCGGTTCTATGACGAACTGGCCGATGCCCTGCTGGACGGCGCGGCGGACGCGCTGAAGGCCCAGGGCGTGCAGTATGATGTCGTCACCGTGCTCGGTGCGCTTGAGGTGCCGGGCGCGATTGCTGCGGCCGAGGAGGCGGGGCGTTACCCGACCGCGCCGCGCTATGACGGCTATGTGGCGCTGGGCTGTGTGATCCGGGGTGAGACCTATCATTTCGAGATCGTTTCGGACCAGTCGGCGGCCGGCCTGATGAACCTGAGCATCAAGGGCCTGTCGATTGGCAACGGCATTCTGACCACCGAAGACGAGGATCAGGCCTGGGCCCGGGCCCGCCGTAGTGAAGGCGACAAGGGGGGCGGTGCCGCCCGTGCGTGTCTGGAGATGATTGCCCTGAAGAAGCGGTTGCGCGTAGGACTGAACCGGTGACCGAACCGAACAGCCTCAAATCCATCCTCGACCTTCTGGACGAGAAGTCCGGGGACACGCTGACGTCGCGTCAGCGCCGCGCGCGCACGGTTGCGCGGTTGGCCGCCGTGCAGGCCCTCTATCAGATGGAGCTGGCCGGAGAGGGCGTCGACACCGTCATTGAGGAGTTTTCGCGCCACCGCTTCGACGGGGACATCGAAGGACAGATGCTGGCCGAGGCCGATGAGGCCTGGTTCGCCGATGTCGTGCGCGGCGTCGTGACCGAGCAGAAGGCCGTCGATGCCGCCATTCGTGCGCGTCTGGCCTCGAACTGGAAGATCGAACGGCTGGACGCCACCCTGCGTGCGCTGCTGCGCTCCGGGGCGTGGGAGCTGATGCGCAAGCCCGAGGTCGCCCTCGAAATCGTCATCGATGAATATGTGGAGCTGGCCAAGGCCTTCTTCGACGATGCCGAGGCCAAGTTCGTCAATGCTGCCCTGGACGGGGTGGCGCGCGACACGCGGTCCTGATGCCGGCGGTCGACGTCGCCGACGAGTTTGAGACCATCCGCCGATTGCTTGCGCCGCTGGCCCACCCCGAATGGGGCCGGGGGCTGGCCGATGATGTGGCCCTGATCCCTTCACGCAAGGGGCATGATCTGGTGGTGACCAAGGACGCCCTGGTCGAGGGGGTGCATTTCCTCGCCACCGATCCGCTGGATACGGTCGCCCAGAAGCTGCTGCGCGTGAACCTGTCGGATCTGGCCGCCAAGGGCGCCGAGCCGTTCGGCTATCTGCTGGCGTGCCACTGGTCCGAGCGTTGCGGCTGGCCGGAGCGCAAGGCCTTCGTCGAGGGATTGGCCCGGGATCAAGTGGAGTTTGGCGTGGCCCTGCTGGGCGGAGACACGGTCTCGACGCCGGGACCGGCCTCGTTCTCGATCACCCTGATGGGCTGGGCGGCGAAAGGCCGGATTGTCGGTCGGGCCGGGGCCCAGCCCGGAGATCTGGTGTTTGTCACGGGCACGGTCGGCGAGGGCTGGCTGGGCCTGCGAGCTGCGCGGGAGCTTTTGCATCTTGAGCCTGCGCGGCTTGCGGCGCTGGTGGAGCACTATCGCCGGCCTCTGCCGCGCACAGCCTTTGCGACTGCGATCCTTGAGCATGCCAGCGCGGCGCTGGACGTGTCGGACGGCCTGATCGGTGATCTGGGGCATCTGGCGCGGGCGAGCGGGGTCGGGCTGGAAATGCAGCTTGAGAGCCTACCCCTGTCGCTGGCGGCCCAGGCCTGGTTCGACGGTCGGGCCGATGCGGTCCAGGCCCTGTCGCAGCTGGCCACCGGAGGCGACGACTATGAGATCGCCTTTACCGCGCGGCCCGGCCACGAATCGGCCCTGCGACGTGAGGCCGAGCGGCTCCACCTGCGCCTGACTCGCATCGGTGAGGTCAGGGCCGGCGACGGCGTTCACGCCCGCTATCTGGGCGAGCCCGTGCCGATCGAACAGGCCGGCTGGGTGCATCGCTAGCGCGGCAACGGAATTCTAACCTGCGCCGGTTATGCAAAGGTATGGATCGCAGACATCTTCTTTCGCTTATAGGCGCCGGGCTGGGTATGGGCGTCGCCGGACCGGCGCTGGCCGGGGGCGACGAAAAGCCCGCCGCCGCTGTCGTCAACCTGCAGGGCGTGGGCCTGCCGGTGATCTCGGGCGGGCGGATTCGCAACTATGTGTTCGTCAGCATCCGGCTGCATCTGTCGGCATCGGCCGTGATGGAGACCGTCCGGGCCAAGGATGCGCACTTTCGCGATGCGCTGGTCAAGGCGGCCCACCGGACGCCCTTTACGCTTGCTGATGACTGGTCACAGCTGGACACGGCGGCCCTGTCGCGCAGCCTGATGGCGTCAGCGACGCGTATCGCCGGGCAGGGTAAGGTCGCCCGGGTCGAGGTCCTGCATCAGGCACCCCGCCGACGTACGGGCATTCCCACCGGCTGATCAGCGTTCTGCTGTTGCGATTCGTCCGGGCATTTGGCACGTTTCCGCCGCAATCCCGAAGGACGCAAGCTCGCGTCCATCGCGCACGGGGGGACCGGAAGGCGGACAGAGGCGAAAAGCCCGCCGCGCCAAGGGTCCGGGCGCCTTGCATGAACAGGGTACGGAAACGCCATGACAAACTATCTGTGGCTGGTCATCGCCGCAGGCGCGCTGGGGATCCTTTACGGACTCGTCCAGACCGCCGCGCTGATGAAGGCCTCAACCGGCAATGACAAGATGCGCGAGATCGCGGCCGCGATCCAGGAAGGGGCCTCGGCCTATCTGAAGCGCCAGTACACCACCATCGGCCTGGTCGGGATCGTGATCCTGATCGCTGCCTATTTTCTGATCGGCGAATGGGCCGCCATCGGCTTTGTGATCGGCGCCGTACTTTCGGGCGCGGCAGGCTATGCCGGGATGCTGATCTCGGTGCGGGCCAATGTGCGCACGGCCCAGGCCGCCTCGGAAAGCCTGTCCAAGGGTCTGGATCTGGCGTTCCGCTCGGGCGCCATCACCGGCCTGTTCGTGGCGGGCGGCGCCCTGATCGGGGTCGCGGGCTATTATGCGATCATGACCGAGATGATGGGTCTGGAGCGGACCGGTCGTGAAGTGATCGACGGTCTGGTGGCGCTGGGCTTTGGCGCCTCGCTGATCTCGATCTTTGCCCGTCTGGGCGGCGGCATCTTCACCAAGGGTGCGGACGTCGGCGGCGACATGGTCGGCAAGGTCGAGGCCGGCATCCCCGAGGATGACCCCCGCAACGCCGCGACCATCGCCGACAATGTGGGCGACAACGTCGGCGACTGCGCCGGTATGGCGGCCGACCTGTTCGAGACCTATGCGGTGACCACGGTCGCCACCATGGTGCTGGCGGCGATCTTCTTCCGCGACCAGCCGTATGTCGATGTGATGATGCTGCTGCCGCTGGCGATCTGCGGCGTCTGTATCGTGACCTCGATCATCGGCAGCTTCTTCGTCCGTCTGGGCAAGTCCAACAACATCATGGGGGCCCTGTACCAGGGGCTGATCGTGACCGGCGTGCTGTCGGTCGCGGCGCTGTGGTTCGTGGTCGACCAGATGGTCGGTGGACCGGTGACGGCGCTGGGCGGTCAGGCAGGCGAGCGGATCATCGAGCCCATGAACCTGTTCTGGGCCGGTCTGGTCGGTCTGGCGGTCACGGCCGCCATCGTGGTGATCACCGAATACTATACGGGGTCGAACTTCCGTCCCGTGCGGTCGGTGGCCAATGCCTCGGTCTCGGGTCACGGCACCAATGTCATCCAGGGTCTGGCGGTCTCGCTGGAGTCCACGGCCCTGCCGGCGCTGACGATCATCGTGGGTATCGTCACCAGCTATCAGCTGGCGGGCCTGTTCGGCATCGCCATTGCCACCACCACCATGCTGGGTGTGGCGGGGATGATCGTGGCGCTGGACGCCTTCGGTCCGGTCACCGACAACGCCGGAGGCATTGCCGAGATGGCGGGTCTGCCGGCCGAGGTGCGCACCTCGACCGACGCGCTCGACGCTGTCGGCAACACCACCAAGGCCGTGACCAAGGGCTATGCCATCGGTTCGGCGGGCCTCGGCGCGCTGGTTCTGTTTGCCGCCTACACCTCTGACCTCGACTATTTCTCGGCCAATCCGGAGCTCTATCCGTTCTTTGCCGGGATGGGCGAGATCAACTTCGGCCTGACCAATCCCTATGTCGTGGTTGGCCTGCTGTTCGGGGGGCTGCTGCCCTTCCTGTTCGGTGGCATGTCGATGATGGCGGTCGGACGCGCGGCCGAGTCGGTCGTGGCCGAGGTGCGCCGCCAGTTCCGCGAGAACCCGGGCATCATGACCTATGAGACCAAGCCCGAATACGGCAAGGCGGTCGACATCCTGACCAAGGCCGCGATCCGGGAAATGATCGTCCCGTCCCTGCTGCCGGTGCTGTCGCCGATCGTGCTGTTCGTCGGCATCCTGGCGATCTCGGACAAGGCCACGGCCTTTGCCGCGCTGGGCGCCATGCTGATGGGGGTGATCGTCACGGGTCTGTTCGTGGCCATCTCGATGACCTCGGGCGGCGGCGCCTGGGACAACGCCAAGAAGGTGATCGAGGAGGGCTTCACCGACTCGAACGGCGTGCTGCACGGCAAGGGATCCGAGGCCCACAAGGCTGCGGTGACCGGCGATACGGTTGGCGATCCCTACAAGGATACGTCCGGCCCGGCCGTGAACCCGATGATCAAGATCACGAACATCGTGGCCCTGCTGCTGCTGGCCGTGCTGGCCAGCGGGAATATCGGCTGATCAAGGCCACCCATGCCTGAAACTGAAAACGCCCCGGAGAGCAATCTCCGGGGCGTTGTTCTGTGTGGGAATATGAAAGGTCAGTCCGGGCGGCGCTGGCCGGGGACGTCCTCGTCGGTGCGGGGCAGCTGGCCGCGGCCGACGTTGCCGAGCAGCTGTTCGATGATGGTCAGCTCGCGACCGCGGGTCGGGGTCTCGTTGCGGTTCATGGCGACTTCCTGACCGTCTTCGAGGCCGAGGGTACGCACGCCCGCGACATTGCCGGCGCCGTCGAAGGTGATCTCGGTCACATTGCGTTGCGCGATGAAGGCCCGGTTGAAGGTGTATTTCCGCGTTGTCTGGCTGATGTAGTACCAGACGCTGTCGTCCTCGAAGACCGAAGTGGCCGACGGCGAGCCCAGCTGGGCCAGCACGGTTTCCTTGGTATCTGTGCCGACCGCGATGTCGGCGGGCTTCACGTCGATGGCCTGAAAGCCATGCACACCTACGACCGGGGCACAGGCGACAAGCCCGGCGGACAGGACGAGAGCGGCGACGAGGGACTTGGAACGGTTCATGGACAGCGCCTGCGACAATACAAGGTCTTTGACCTAGACCCTGCTGCGTCCTAGTTCAACGTCGCGGCGGAAAAGGGGCCGTATGATCATGCTGAAAAATCTTCTGGGGCTCAAGGAAAAGGCCACGCCGGGGCGTGACGCCTATGGGCTGGCGGTCTCCCGGGCCCGTGCGCGCGAATTCTACGTCGACCACGGCGTCGATGACCGGATCGACGCGCGATTCGAACTTTATACCCTGCACGTCCTGCTGCTGGTGCTGCGGCTACGCGACGAGGACACGCCGGGTGCGCGCGATGCGGCGCAGGACCTGTTCGACACCTATGTCTCGGCGCTGGATAACGCCCTGCGCGAACTGGGCGTCGGCGACGTCGCTGTCTCAAAAAAGATGCGCAAGCTGGGCGAGGCCCTGTATGGGCGCATGCAGGCCTATGAGACGCCGCTTCGCGCGAACTATGCCGCAGGCCTGACCGAGGCGCTGGACCGCAATGTCTATGCGGGCGCCGGGGCAGGGCATGCGCCCTGGCTGGCCGCCTATGCGCTGGAAAGCCGGGCCCGTCTGGCAGCCCAGCCGGTCGAATCCTGTTTGAAGGCCCCCGACTGGGCCGGAGTGTCCGCATGAGTGCCCAGCCGCCCGTCCTGCTCGAGGCCGTCCGCATCAACCAGATCGGCGAGAAGCGGACCTTCAGCCTGGCCCCCGATGCCGAGGCCCGCCGGACCATCGCCAGGTGGCTGAAGATCCTCGACCTGCCCCGGTTCGAGGCCGAGCTGACGCTGGTGCCCTCGCGCGCGGGCTGGCACCTGTCGGGGCGCCTGACGGCCGAGGCCGTCCAGGCCTGTGGCCTGACGCTGGAGCCGGTCGAGGAGCAGATCGACGAGACCTTTGGCCTGGATCTGGTCGAGGCCGATGAGGACGCCGCCAGCCCCGAGGTCGAGGTAAGTCTGGAGGAGGATGCGCCCGATCTGGTCACCGACGGGCGGATCGACCTGAGTCGCCATGTGCTGGAACATCTGTCGCTGGCGCTTAACCCGTTTCCGCGCAAGCCGGGGGCCGTGTTCGAGGCCCCGGAGGAAACAGCCGAGATCTCGCCCTTTGCCGTGCTGAAGGGCCATGTGAAGCCGCGCACCGATAGCGACGACTGACTCGGCAGAACGGTTGCATCCGGCGGGCCGGGCGCTATCGTCCGGCACCCGAGCCGACCGGCCCCCAGGAGTTTTTCTGCTTGTCGAAGACCCTCGTCATTTCGCTGGACGCCATGGGCGGCGACCACGGCCCCTCCGTGGTTGTGGGCGGCGTTGCGGACTATCTGAAAGCCCATCCCGATTCGGACCTCCGGTTTCTGGTTCATGGCGATGCGGCTGCCATCGAGGCCCAGGTCCGGGCGCATCGCCTGCCAGCAGACCGGATCGACGTCCGCCACACCGACAAGGTCGTGGCCATGGACGAAAAGCCGGCCCAGGCCCTGCGGCGGGGCAAGGGCTCGAGCCTGTGGAACGCCATCGAGTCGGTGAAGTCCGGCGAGGCCGCCGCCATCGTCTCGGCCGGCAACACCGGCGCCCTGATGGCGATCTCCAAGCTGCAGCTGCGCATGGCTGCGCCGGGACTGGAGCGGCCCGCGATCGTCGCCAGCTGGCCGACCCTGCGCGGTATCACGGCGGTGCTGGACGTCGGCGCCAATATCGACTGTGACGCGGCCCAGCTGATCGAGTTCGCCATCATGGGTGAAGCCTTCCAGACGGCGGTCCACGGCACGAAACGCCCGACCATCGGCCTGCTGAATGTTGGCTCGGAAGACATGAAGGGCCACGAACAGGTGCGCGAGGCCCACCGCCTGCTGCGCAGCGGGGCGTTTGATCTGGACTATCACGGCTTTGTCGAGGGCGATGACATCGCCAAGGGCACGGTCGATGTGATCGTCACCGACGGCTTTACCGGCAATGTCGCGCTGAAGACGGCCGAGGGCACGGCGCGCTTCATCTCGGCCCTGCTGAAGGAAGCGCTGATGTCGGGTCTGCCGTCGCGGTTCGGGGCCATGATGGCTCTGCCGGCGCTGAAGAAGATGCGCAACCGCATCGACCCCAATGCCATCAACGGCGGGCCCCTGCTGGGCCTGAACGGCATCGTCGTCAAAAGCCATGGCGGGGCCAGCGCCTATGGGTTCGGCAATGCCATCCGCGTGGCTGGCGACCTGGCCCGCAGTGATTATATGACCAAGGTCAGCGCCAATCTGAAGCGCATGACGACCGTCCTCGAGGAGGACGATGCCGGATCGGCGTCCGGGACCGGTGTGGAGACTGCCCAGTGACTGTTGTTCGTAGCGCCGTGACCGGCGTCGGTGCCTATCTGCCGGAAAAGGTCGTGACCAATGCCGATCTGGCGAAATTCGTCGATACCTCTGACGAATGGATCGTCGAGCGGACCGGCATTCGCCAACGCCATCAGGCGGCGCCCGACCAGCCGACCAGCGATCTGGCCGTTGAGGCGGCGCGCAAGGCCTTGGCCGAGGCCGGCAGGACGCCTGCCGATGTCGATCTGATCATCGTCGCCACTACCACGCCGGACATGACCTTTCCGGCCACAGCCTCGATCGTGCAGCGCAAGCTGGGCGTGCCGGTCTGTGTGGCGTTCGACATCCAGGCGGTGTGCTCGGGCTTTGTCTATGCGCTGAGCGTGGCCGACGGCTTTGTCGCGCGCGGCACCTCGAAATGCGCCCTGGTCATCGGCGCCGAGGAGATGACCCGGCTGATGGACTGGGAGGACCGCACCACCTGCGTCCTGTTCGGCGATGGCGCCGGCGCCGTGGTGCTGGAACCGGTCGAGGGGCAGGGGACGCCGGCGGATCGCGGCATTCTGGGCTCGGCCCTGCGCTGCGACGGCACCAAGACCGACCTGCTCTACGTCGACGGCGGCCCGGCCACGACCGGTCAGGTCGGCCATCTGCGCATGCTGGGCAATCAGGTGTTCCGCCACGCGGTTGTAAACATTGCCGAAGCCATCACGGCGGCGGCAAAGGCGGCCGGTATCGAGATCGCCGATGTCGACTGGTTCGTGCCTCACCAGGCCAATCAGCGCATCATCAAGGGGGTCGGCGACCGCCTGGGTCTGGACGAGACCAAAGTCATCTCGACCGTGGCCATGCACGCCAATACCTCGGCCGCCTCGATCCCTCTGGCCCTCGATTCGGCCATCCGTGACGGGCGGATCAAGCGGGGAGATCTGGTGCTGCTGGAGGCCATGGGTGGTGGTTTGACGTGGGGCGCCTGCGCACTTCGCCTGTAAAACGAATTTACGCCTTTCCATTTCAACGCCTTTCAGCCTTTATTGGCGATTGGAACTTCAGAGAGGGGAGGGACGCTTGGACGACCATCACACGCTGACCCGGGCCGATCTGTGCGACGCCGTGCACGAAGCGCTGGGCCTGTCGCGCAATGAATGCGCGACGCTGGTCGAACGGACCCTCGGTCTGATCGTCGAATCGCTGGAACGCGGCGAGACCGTAAAACTGTCCGGGTTCGGCGTCTTTCAGGTCCGCGAAAAGCGCGCCCGCATGGGCCGCAATCCCAAGACCGGCGTACCCGCCGCCATCAATCCGCGCCGGGTGATCAGCTTCCGGGCCTCGCAGATCATGAAAAGCCGCGTCCACGGCGCCGCTGGCTGAACGGAGGGCCGCGCGTGGCCAAAAGCCCCGAAGCCTTTCGCAGTATTTCCGAAGCCGCCACCGAGGTCGGCGTCCCCCAGCATGTGCTGCGCTTCTGGGAGACCAAGTTCGCCTTCGTGTCGCCCGTCAAGCGCGCCGGCGGACGGCGTTTCTATCGCCCCGAGGACATCGACATCCTGAAGGGCGTGCGGCGCCTGCTGCACGAAGAGGGCCTGACGCTCAAGGGCGTCGCCCGCCTGCACAAGGCCCAGGGCATCAAGCGCATCCTGGGCCAGGAAGAGGCCGGACCCGCGCCTGAGAGCCCCGTGCCGGACATGCCAACGCGCGCTCCGACCCCGCCCGCGGCGACCGGCCTGTCCTCCGACCAGCGCCAGCGTCTGGCCGAGGTCCTGCGCGACATTGAGGCCGCGCAAAGCCGGCTGGAAGCCGCCCTCAGCCGCTGACAGCTTTATTGTACCGTCCAGCCCCGATTTGGGTTTACGACGCAACGGCTCCCCGTCTATAGGGAGCGCCTTCGGAGCGTGGCGCAGCCTGGTAGCGCACTTGACTGGGGGTCAAGGGGTCGCAGGTTCGAATCCTGTCGCTCCGACCATCTTCCGCAATGAAGACGGTTGGTTGAAGGGGTCGCTCTCGGGCGGCCCCTTTGCAATTGGGGCGGTTGTCGCCCGAGCTCGTGCTGATGCAGAGGCCTAGTGGCCCCCGGATGAGCGGATCGAGGTAATCAGGCGCCGCACTAAGGTGTCATCGTCCGCCCCTTTCCATCGATTGATGAAGCGACAGACGATCTGTACATTGTCGGGGGTGTAGTGACCGGTGCTATCGATCCGATCCAGTGACGCGAGCATCTGTTTGTCGCTGCCCTCCCCGACATAGCCCAGCGGCAAGCCTGTGAGAGCGCAGCGGTCTTCCTGCTCTCCCATGAGGCGAAGGATAAGGGCCTCGCAATCTTCACGGCCAAGCGTTGTGGTCTTCTCCTTCACCCTTCGCTCGACGACCTGTCCATTTGCGTTCGCGACCGTATTGAGCATCGTACTAGCCATCTCAGCGGCCGACTTCTCCTTTGGAGAAAAGATGCGTCCGGGGTTGCGCTTAGCTTCGGCAGATTTTTCTGCGAAGATCGGAGCGTTGTGCCAGGAATCTAGAGGCTCTCCGGATATGAGCGCGCGAGCGTAATCCGCGTAACCACGATCATTGCCAAGTCGTTGGAACGTGGCTTCGGTTGCGAGAAAGTCTCTAGCTTTAGGGTGAAGCGCGGACCACCTAAGTGGCCTGCCATGAGCGTCCGTGTTTGACCAAGCCTGACAAGGCTTCTCAAGCACCCATACCTCAGGCCCATTACGCAAAACGTTGTCAGACGGCTGAAGCGTTTCCGAAAGGGGGCCTTCGAGCGAAATAGTCCACCAGATTTCGTCCTTCTGACGGCTAATCCAGAGGTCGCCAACGCTGTCCCTTAGCTCATTGATGAGATTGTACCACCGGCCAGCGGTCTGGCGCGTTGGCCTCACACCTAAAACAGTGACTGTTTCCGTTATCGCCTTTTCGATGAAGGCGTTGCGATCTCCGGCCCTCCACTGATCATGGACAACAACGTCGTTAAATGTTGCCAAGGTGCTTTTCGCCAGACACTGAGGCCATAGGCTGTTCCCTTGGCCAAAATTCGCGATGTAGACGTCAGTGCTCAAGCCGGTCCCCAAAATATGAACGGTAACCCGCTCACCATCGACCGGGCGAGTTACCAGATTATCACTGCGGAGCTATCGGACCCGCTGCAAGGGATCTTGGGAATTAGCACCCTTCTCTAGACTATGCCTTTGTAGACGCCAGTCTTCACCGCAACTGGCTGTCCTTGCTGCCGCGGCGGTTGATGGCGGAGTGGCGGATGGTGGCGTCGCGGCCGGACTGGCACTGGACGCAGGTGGTGACGCCGGGCAGGGCGAGGCGGCGACGCTCGGGGATGACCTCGCCGCATTCGACACACTCTTGCGTGCCCGGGCCGCTCGGCAGGCGGGCGCGGGCCGACGACACCCCGTCGCCGACGGTGTCCTCGATCTGATCCAGAACCGCGCCGTCGCGTGTCCAGCCGCCTGCCATCGTGTCGTCACTCCATCCGGTTTGTTCCGTATGGATATGGAAAGCCGGCAGGAATTTTAAAGTTCCCGAAGGACGCGCGTCAGCGGGGCGGCGGCTCCTGCTCGGCCCATTTCAGCAGGGGGAACAGGGGGATGCCCCAGGCGATGCCGGCGATCGGATAGAAGATCAGGTCGGTCCAGAAGGAGCGCGGCAGCAGGGCGTGGATGGCCAGCACGGCCCAGATGTAGAAGGCCAGAAAGGCGAGGATGCCGATCATGGCCACCAGACGCCGGATGCGAACGGGCATCAGCGGGTATTCCGGAACAGGAAGTGGGCGCCGAGGGCCAGCGCCGCGCCGACGACCGACCAGGCGACCCACGGCCACTGATCCATGGTCGCGACGCCGAACACGCGCACGGCCAGAAAGCCGCCGCACAGGGCGCCGGTGAAGGCCACCAGCAGCGGCGCGGCCAGGCCCCGCCGTCCGGTCACGGCGTCAAACCCGAAGGCGAGGGCCGCTGTCAGGATGACGGCCACGACGATGTCCAGATTGCCCATATCCGTCTCCGATTCAGTGCGACGGCATGACCGTCAGAAGCGACTCGATCTTGCCGTCATCGACAGGCATATCGCCTGTATCGAGGTCGGGTCCATCGGCCTTTCACTGTAGTGTACCCGTGGCGAGCTTTGAATGAACCGATTTGGTCAGCCCGAGCGTAGCGTTTCCGTGGCCGTGTGGCTGTTTCTGGTGGCGGCACTGGTGTTCGCCATGGTCGTGGTCGGGGGCATTACCCGCCTGACCGGATCGGGTCTGTCGATCACCGAATGGAAGCCCCTGATGGGCGCCATCCCGCCGATGAATGCGGCCGACTGGCAGGAGGCCTTCGACAAATACAAGGCCATCCCCCAGTACCAGCTGGTCAATGCGGGCATGAGCATGGCCGAGTTTCAGGGCATTTTCTGGTGGGAATGGATCCACCGGCAGCTGGGCCGGGGGATCGGGCTGGCCTTTGGCCTGCCGTTTCTGGTGTTTCTGGCCGCGCGGTCGATCCCGTTCCTGCGGCGCGTGGGCGTGCCGGCGTTGCCGGACCGGCTGGTGTGGCGGTGCCTGATCCTGCTGGTCATGGGCGGGATGCAGGGCGCGGTCGGCTGGTGGATGGTGTCGTCCGGGCTTGAGGCCCGCGTCGATGTGGCGCCCGAGCGCCTGGCCTTTCACCTCGGTCTGGCCCTGCTGATCTTCTCGGCCCTGGTCTGGACCGGGCTGGAGGCGCTGAACGGGCCGGAGCGGTCCGAGTCTCCGTCCGGCTGGACCATCGGCGCCAGCCTGCTGCTGGGGCTGGTGTTTGTGCAGTGCCTGCTGGGGGCGCTGGTCGCGGGGGGCAAGGCGGGGCTGGTCTATACCGACTGGCCGCTGATGAACGGCGCCTTGCTGGCGCCGGTCGACTGGGGGCAGGGGGCGCTGGCCTTCCTGCACGATCAGGCCCTGACCCAGTTCAATCACCGGATGACCGCCTATGCCCTGATGCTGGCCGTGGTCGTGTATGCGGTCCAGGCTTGGCGGTGGAGACTGGCCGAAGGGGCGGGGGCCTCGGCCTATGTCGTGCTGGCAGCCGTGATGATGCAGGCGGGGCTGGGCATCGCCACCCTGATGCAGGCCGTGCCCGTCTGGCTGGGCGTGCTGCACCAAGCCGGGGCCGCCGTAGTGCTGGCGGCCGCGACGGTCAATCTGTGGCTGGTGATGCGGTCGCGGCCCCGGCGGTTTATCGCCGGACCGAGGTCCATGGGCCTCTGATCGCCAGGGTCATGCCCGGGTACATGATGTTGACGAACAGCACCTGGCCGTCCGGCGAGAAGCAGGCGCCGGCGAACTCAGCGTTTCCGGTGAAGACGTTCCGGGCAATGGTGTAGAGCTTGCCGTCCGGGGTGACGCCCTTGATATGATTGCGGGTGGTGCTGGAATAGTTGTCCTCGCACAGGATCAGGTCGCCCCACGGCGCGATGGTCAGATTGTCGGCCATATTGACCATCTTCTCGTCGGTGCTCTCGACGAACAGCTGCAGCCGGTCGGGCCCGCCATCGACGTTCGGCTGCAGGCGCATGACCTGACCCCGCCGGATCGGTCCGCCCGAGGTCGCGGTCATGTAGAGCTCGTCCTTGCCCCACCACAGGCCCTCACCCCGGGCGACCAGGGCCGCGCCCGCCGCATGGCCGCGCTGGCGCAGATCGTCCTTCGGCGACTCGACGTCCTCCATGTCGATCCAGTCGATCTCCAGCCAGTCGCCGACGTTCCATGACCGGCTGTCCTGGTTGCGGGTATCGGCACCGCCCTGACCCCGGATCACCATGGCCTGCAGCTTGCCGCCCTCGGCCAGCCTGTCCGCGACATTGGGGATGAAGCGGTAAAACAGGCCGTCGTTCATGTCCTCGGTCAGATAGACAATGCCGGTGCGCGGATCGATGCAGACCGCCTCGTGATCGAACCGGCCCATGGCCTTGAGCGGCACGGGCTCGACCAGCCCCTCGGCCGTCGCCGGGACCTCGAAGACAAAGCCGTGCGGCTTCGTGACGTCATCCGTTTCGGGGAGTTCGACGTTCTCCTCGCAGGTCAGCCAGCTGCCCCACGGCGTGATGCCGCCGCAGCAGTTGGTCGAGGTGCCGATCAGCGAAAGGTATTCGCGGACCGTCTGGCGGCGCTCCAGATCGTACACCAGCGTCGTGGTGCCGCCGGGCAGGGGGCGCCCGTCCTTGTAGGTGTCATAGGCCCGCGACGCGTCCACGCCGTTGATGCGCTCCTGGTGCAGGCCGCCGGGCCCGAGATTGCGGTGCAGGGCGCTGGAGCCCTTCAGTTCATGATTTCGGACCAGCGCCACGCGTCCGCCACCGAGGTCGAAACAGCCCATGCCATCCGGCTGGCCGGGCACAAACAGCCCGTCATCCATGGTGTCGCCGCTCTGGGAGATGACCTGATAGGTGAACCCCTCTGGCAGATCCATAAGCCCGGCGGGGTCCGTCTTCAGCGGACCATAGCCCTCGACCTCATTGATATAGGTCTCTTCAGACTGCGCATGGGCGAAACGGGCGAGGCCGGAGAAGGCCAGGCCGGCAGCACCGGCGGTCAGCAGCTGTCGACGGATCAGGGACATGGGGCTCTCCTTGTGCCCCGTGTATGCCGCCTCAACATGCCCGGATCATCACCATTCGATGACGATTGCGGGACGGATCGTCACAGGTCCAGATCGGCCTGTGCAAAGCGGGCGTTCTGCTGGATGAAGTCGAAGCGCGGCTCGGCCTTCTTGCCCATCAGCCGCTCGACCAGATCAGCGATTTCGTCCTCGGACTCGGGCAGGGTAACGCGCGCCAGGGTCCGCTTCTTCGGATCCATGGTGGTTTCCTTGAGCTGGGACGCCATCATTTCGCCGAGGCCCTTGAAGCGACCGATCTCGGTCTTGCGGCCCTTGAAGGTGGTGGCCAGCAACTCGTCGCGGTGGGCGTCGTCGCGGGCGTATTCCGACAGGCTGCCCGCCTGGATGCGGTACAGCGGCGGCAGGGCCATGAACAGCCGGCCCTCGCGCACGACTTCGGGCATGACGCGGTAGAAATAGGTGATCAGCAGGGCCGCGATGTGGGCGCCGTCGACGTCGGCGTCGGTCATGATGATGACCCGCTCATAGCGGAGATCGCTCAGGTTGAAGCGGTTGCCCGGCTGTACCCCGAGGGCCAGCGCCAGATCCGACAGCTCGATATTGGCGCGCAGCTTGTCCGCTGTGGCCGAGGCCACGTTCAGGATCTTGCCCCGCAGCGGCAGGATGGCCTGGGTCGCCCGGTCGCGTGCCTGTTTGGCCGAGCCTCCGGCCGAGTCGCCCTCGACGATGAACAGTTCGGTGCCCTCCGCCGCCTGACGGGTGCAGTCGGCCAGCTTTCCGGGCAGGCGCAGCTTGCGGGTGGCGGCGGCGCGCTGGACTTCCTTGTCCTTGCGGCGCTTCAGCCGGTCCTCGGCCCGGTCGATGACAAAGCCCAGCAGGGCGTTGGCCTGTTTCGGGCTTTCGGTCAGCCAGTGGTCAAACGGATCGCGCAGCAGGGCCTCGACCAGCCGCTGCCCCTCGGGCGACGACAGCCGGTCCTTGGTCTGGCCCTGGAATTCGGGATTGCGGATGAAGACCGAGATCAGGGCACCGGCATTGGCGATGACATCCTCGGCGGTGATAATGGCGGCGCGCTTCTCGTTGGACAGCTCGCCATAGGCCTTGAGGCCCTTGACCAGAGCGGCGCGGAAGCCCGCCTCATGGGTGCCGCCATCGGGCGTGGCGACGGTGTTGCAATAGGACTGGACGAAGCCGTCGGCCTCGCCAAAGCCGATCGGGCTCCAGGTCACGGCCCATTCGACGGCCCCGGCCTCGCCCTTGCGCTCGACCCGGCCGCTGAAGGTCGGGGTGACGGTCTCAAGCTCGCCGATCCGCTCGACCAGGGCATCGGCCAGACCATTGGGGAAGTGGAAGACCGCCGTCTCGGGCGTCGCATCGACGATCCGTTCGGACGCGCAGGTCCAGCGGATTTCCACGCCCCGGAACAGATAGGCCTTGGACCGCGTCATGCGGAACAGGCGCGCGGGCTTGAACGCCACGCCGGTGCCGAAGATTTCGGCGTCTGGCCGGAAGCGGATCAGGGTGCCGCGCTTCTTGGACGGCTGACGCTTTTCGAGGCCGCCCTGCGGCAGGCCGCGTGAGAAGCTCTGGTGCCACTCAAAGCCGTCGCGCCAGACGGTGACCTCCAGCTGGTCCGACAGGGCGTTGACGACGGACACGCCCACGCCGTGCAGGCCGCCCGAGGTCTCATAGGCCTTGCCCGAGAATTTGCCGCCGGAGTGCAGCACGGTCATGACGACTTCGAGCGCCGACTTGCCGGGGTGTTTCGGGTGGGGGTCGACCGGGATGCCGCGGCCGTCGTCCTGCACCGACAGAAAGCCCTCGGCGTCCAGCTCGACCTTGATCAGCTTGGCATGGCGGGCCACGGCCTCGTCCATGGCGTTGTCCAGCACTTCGGCGAACAGGTGGTGGAGCGCCCGCTCATCCGTCCCGCCGATATACATACCGGGGCGTTTGCGGACAGGCTCCAGCCCCTCCAGCACCTCAATCGAGGAGGCGGAATAGCCGGTCGTGCCCGCAGGAGCCGCCACCGGCTCTGACGCCTTGATCGCCGCGACAGGTGCAGCAACCGGGCGCACGGGCTCGGCCGCCGGCTTCTCGGGCTCGGGCTCGGGCAGGTCGAACAGGGACGGCGAGGAGGTGGGAGGCATGACCTCAGTTTGGAACGATTCGAGGGGAGGTGAGGTAGGCCCCTCTACGGCGTCGGGCAAGCGGAACCGTGGCAGTGTGGCGTCGGGGCATCGGATCGGGCGTCAGCGCCCGGGCCGTCAGGGCCAGGAACAGCGCCCACGGCAGGTTGGCGTGGCTGAGCAGTACGCTTTCCGACGCGCTCAACAGCGCAAACACCAGCAGATAGGCCAGTGAGAATCCGCCTTCGCGAAAGCCCTGCCCCCCCAGCCGGACGACGAGGGCAAACAGGGTAATGGCCATCACCGTGCCGACCAGGACGGCGCCGGGCCAGCCGACCTGCACCAGCAGGTCGATCCAGCCATTGTGGGCCGACGGCACCAGCCAGCCGGTTTCAAGCCGCACATAGTGGGCAGGCACCGACTCCTTGCCCCAGAAGGCGCTGTAGCCAAAGCCGGTCCAGGGCCGCTCGGCCACGCGCCGCATCAGGCTTTCCCAGATGTCGGTCCGCCCGGTCAGGGTCGGGTCCTTGCCCAGCAGTTCGAGGATCAGCGCGGAATTGTCGGTCCAGACCCAGGCCGCGATGCCGACAGCAGTCACCGCCCCCCAGACGGCGACGACGGACAGCACCGGTCCGCCCCGGCGCATGATCCACAGGCCCCCAATGACTCCAAGCCCGGCCATCAGACACAGCAGCGAGGTCTTGGATTGGGTGCCCAGCATCAGGCCGATGCTGAGCGCCAGGGTCAGCAGGGCCATCCAGACGGTCCGCTCGTGCCGGTCGGGGGCGGTCAGCACTGCGGCCGAGGCCACGGCGGTCGCCACCATGACGATGCCCATCTGGTTCTTCTCGTACCAGAGGCCGCGCCACAGACCGGCGTTGTCGTCCTGATGGATGCCGATGGCGGGGAAGGCCAGCACCATGACCAGACTGCCGACCGCCATCACCAGCCCCGTGTGCATCAACAGGCGCGGCAGGTGTGCACCTGTGAAGGCGACGCCCAGATAGACGGCAAAGGCACTGGTCATGAACAGGGCAATGACGCGCCGGTCGGTCACAGCCGGATCGATGGACCAGTAGCGCGAGGCCAGGGCCAGCAGGGTCAGAAGGCCCAGGATGATCCACGCCGGCCAGGCCGAGGCCATCCGCCCGAGGCGGTTGAGGATCAGCCCCAGGGTGATGGCATAGACCGGCAGCCAGATCAGTCGCAGGATCGGCGTCTCACCCTGATCCGGCGCAAAGACCGGCCCGATCAACGCCCCCGTCAGCATGACGATCACAAACCCCGCCGCCACCTGCTCCCACAGAGGCGGCGTGGGCAGGGATGAACCCGAATCTCTGGCTGTTGCGCGCACCCCCGGAAGGTGAGCGTTTGGCGTTAACGAAGCGTTGGGGAAGCGAGTTCAGTCGCGGCTCTGGCTGCTGTGGAATATCCGGCCGATGACCACCCGATCCGCTTCGATCCTGTAGATGACGACGAACCCGTCGCGTCCGAACGGGATGACCCATTTCCGCTCCGCCGCATTGATGGACCGGCCCGCCCTCGGATAGACGACCAGAGTTTCCAAACCAGCCCGGATGACGGTTTCGGCATGCAGGGCGGCCGAAGGAGACAAGCCGACCAGCCAGTCGATCTGGGCGATCAGGTCCAGATTGGCCCTTCGGCTCAGGACGACCTTCAACCGGGCGAACGCTTCAGCCGACGGTGCAGCTCAGTGCTGAAGCCATCCAAGGCTTCGTCGAGATCGACGAAAGGGCCTTCATAGTCTTTGGGCGTCGTTGGCTGATCGGCTTCACCTTCGTCCTGGCTCGCCTCCGCCCAGGCCCGGCCCGGCTCGGCGAGCCCTCCGGCCCCCTGGAGACCGTCAAGGGATACGGCCCACGCCTCAAGCGTCATCTCGGCCATACGCTCGGGCGCCACGCCTGATTCACGCGCCGTCGCAGTCAGCTTTCGGAGTGTGTCATCGCTCAGTTTGAGGGTGAGGCTCGCCATACCGATCAGTGTCGCACAGCGCCGGGTCGCAAGCCAGAAGTTGCTACCCCGGATTGCAGAAGGGCCGCCTCACGCCTTCTCGACGAAGCTGTCGATGACCTTCTTCTCGCCGGCCTTGTCGAAGGCGACACGCAGCTTGCTGCCCTCGACGCCCTGGATGCGGCCATAGCCGAACTTCTGGTGAAAGACGCGCTCGCCCCGGCTCCACTGGCCGGACGGGGCAGCGGTCGTCGGGCTCTCGACGCGGCGCGCCACACCCTCGATGGGCGGGGAGCGCTGGGCCGAGCCTGAGGTCGCGCGCTGCTGGGCGCGCTTCCAGCCGGGGCTGTCATAGCCGCCGCCAAAGGTCGTGCCTTCGGACCAGCGGTCCTGCACCTGACGGGCGCTGGGGGCGGCGCCGTAATAGCCGGTCTCGCTTTCCGGCTGGACGTTGTCGATCGGCAGTTCGTCGACGAAGCGGCTGGGCATCTGGGCGGTCCAGCGGCCATAGACCAGACGGTTGGCGGCAAAGCTGATGCGGGCATCGCGGCGCGCGCGGGTCAGGCCGACGTAGGCGAGGCGACGTTCCTCCTCGAGGCCCTTTTCGCCCTTCTCGTCGATGCTCCGCTGGCTGGGGAAGACGCCTTCCTCCCAGCCGGGCAGGAAGACCAACGGGAACTCCAGCCCCTTGGCGCCGTGCAGGGTCATGATCTGGACGGAGTCGTCGCCCGAGGCCCGCTCCATCTCCATCACCAGCGAGACATGCTCCAGATAAGCCTGAAGCGTGTCAAAGCCCTGCATGGCCTGGACCAGCTCCTTGAGGTTATCCAGACGCGTCTGGCCGGTCAGGCGGTCGGCCTTCTGCATGTCGGTATAGCCGCTCTCCTCCAGCACGGTTTCGGTCAGCTGGGGGTGGGGCGTGTCGGCAGCCAGCGTGCGCCAGCGGTGCAGGTCGCGGGCGAACCCGGCGAGCGCCGTGCGCGTCCGGGCCTGAAGCTCGTCGGACTCGATCAGCCGGTGGACGGCGGCCATGGCCGAAATCCCGGCCGTGCGGGCCAGGTGCAAGATCTTTTGCACCGAGGTGTCGCCGATGCCGCGCTTGGGCACATTGACGATCCGCTCGAAGGCCAGATCGTCGTCTTCGGACTGGATCAGCCGGAGATAGGCATGGGCGTCACGGATCTCGGCCCGTTCGAAGAAACGCGGCCCCCCGATCACCGTATAGGGGATGGCCAGCATGACGAACCGTTCCTCGAACGCCCGCATCTGAAACGACGCCCGAACAAGAACTGCCATGTCCTTGTATTTCAGCCCCGTCTTGCGCGCTGTCTCGATCTCGTCAGCGATCAGGCGGGCCTCGGCCTCGCCGTCCCAGACGCCGCGCACGCGCACCTTGTCGCCGCCCTCATCCTCGGTCCACAGGGTCTTGCCCAGCCGGTCGCGGTTGCCCGCGATCAGGCCCGAAGCCGCGCCCAGGATATTGCCGGTCGAGCGATAGTTGCGCTCCAGCCGCACCATCTTCGCGCCGGGAAAATCGCGCTCGAAGCGGAGGATGTTGTCGACCTCGGCCCCGCGCCAGCCATAGATCGACTGGTCGTCATCGCCGACGCAGCAGACATTGCCGGTCGAGGACGTCAGCAGCCGCAGCCACAGATACTGGGCGACATTGGTGTCCTGATATTCGTCGACCAGAATGTAGCGGAACCGACGGCGATATTCCTCTGCAATATCTGCATGCTCGGAAAGAATCGTCAGGTTATGCAGCAATAGATCGCCAAAGTCGCAGGCGTTCAGGGTCTTCAGGCGGTTCTGGTAGGCGGCATACAGGGACTTCGCCTTGCCGTTGGCGAAATCCTCCGTCCCCGGAAGTTTGGCCGGCGTCCAGCCGCGGTTCTTCCAGTGGTCGACCAGGCTGGCCAGGGTGCGGGGCGTCCAGCGCTTGGTGTCGATCCCCTCGGCTTCCATCAGCTGTTTCAGCAGCCGTTCCTGATCGTCCGTGTCCAGAATGGTGAAACTGGACCGCAGGCCCACCAGCTCGGCGTGGCGACGGAGAATCTGGGCGGCGATCGAGTGGAAGGTGCCCAGCCAGCGCAGTCCCTCGGCCGACGGCCCGATCAGATGGGTGATCCGCTCCCGCATCTCGCGCGCGGCCTTGTTGGTGAAGGTGACGGCCAGCAGCTCCCACGGGCGCGCCTTGCCTGTCGCCAGGATGTGCGCCAGCCGGGTGGTCAGCACCCGCGTCTTGCCCGTGCCCGCCCCCGCCAGCACCAGCACCGGGCCCTCGGTCGTCTCGACAGCCTCACGCTGTTCGGGATTCAGCCCCTGCAGATAGTCGGGCAGGGGCGCGGAAGCCCGCGCCAGGTCGGAAATACGGGGAGAGAGGGGGAACGAGTCGGACATGGGCGAAACATAATAGGAACCGACGCGCGCCAAGGCCACAGCCTGCAGTAACGTAGAGCGTGGCGGGAACCTGTGCCGTTCGCCTCCGTTTGGATCAGCAGGCTTAACCGGAGGAAGACATGTCCGATCAATCGAACAATACGGGTGGCAATAATGGCGGCGGCGGCGGCAATGCCGGGCTGGCCTTCATCGTAGGCGGGATCGTCGTCGTTCTGGCCATAATCGCCTATTTCGTCTTTGCAGGCGGTGGCATGGGCACCCAGGACAAGAACATCGACGTCGACGTCGATATGCCTGAAGTGTCGGCACCGGACGTTCCGACGCCCGCGCCGGCTGAATAAGCCGATGTGATCGACCGTCCGTTATGGCCTAGCGCAGGCTGTAGCGGACGCTCGTCACCACCCGCACCTTCTTGTCGGGGGACTGGCTTTCGTCGCCGATCTCATCGCGCGACAGGATCTGGAACGACCCCTGGGTGGCTTCGCGGATCGGGCCCAGCGGCGTACCCGAGTCCTTGGCAAACTGTTCGGCCCCTGTGCGGGCTGAGGCCGTCGCCTCTGCGATCATTTCGGGTCGCACATCGTTCAGCCGGGTGAAGACGTAGGTCGGCCCGCTGAAGTCCTGAATGACCACCCCCTGCCGGACCAGATCGTTGAGCGACCGCGTCGTGGCCTGGACCCTGTCCACATCCGTCGTCCGTACAATCACCGTCTGCGCCAGAATGAAGCGAGGCCCGTTGTTCTGGCCGCCGTACTCCCGCGATTGCATGTCTGTGACCTCCAGCCGCCCGAGGGTGATGGCGTCGGCGGGATAGCCCTGGGCTGCGAGGAACTGCCGGACTGTCGCCAGGTCCGCATCAATGCGCGCCTGCACCTCGGACAGGATCTCGCCTGTCGCCGTGAACCGAACCGGCAGGATGGCGAGGTCGGCCACGACGTCTCGCTCAGACAGGCCGCGCACGGTCACCACCCGGTCGCCGACGCGGGCGTTGACCACGCCCTGACCGATCAGGGCTCCGGCCCCGATCAAGCCAACCGAAAGCACCCCGGCCACAATGACTGCGGGGACAAGACGTGGATCGATTTTCATGGGAGCATCCTGTGGATATCTCCGCACCATGCGCCGATGGCCCGGCGAGTCAAACGCTATCGGATGGGGCACTCACCGGGGCGGATTGCGCCACCCATTCCAGTGCCTTGACCCTGCAGGCCGAGGCCAGCGGACGGCGCCCGCGCGCGGCATCGATCTGCTTCAGCAGCGCGGTCAGACTGATCTCCAGCGTCGCTGCCTGCGCCTCCAGAACGGCCCAGAATTCCGGCTCCAGCGCGATGGATGTCGCATGGCCGGCCAGCAGGACGGACTTCTTCTTCAGCATGGCCCCTCCTGATCGGGCGTGACGTCCGGACGGGCTGAGGGTATGCTAAAGCAACCGTCCTGTCCGGAACCCGCCATGACCGACCTTGTCACACATATCCCTGGCATCGACAGCTTCAATCCGGTGCGGGTCGAGCGTCTGCGCCCCCTGACCGCGTTTCGGGCCTTCCGGCGGCTTGTGCGGAACAAGGAAGACACCACCCAGGTGTTCGAGATCATGAAGGCCCTCAACGGTCGCTCGACCACGCGCGGCTATCAAAAGCTGCTGCGCACCTTCGAGGGCGGGCGCCAAGCCTATCTGCGCGAGGAACTGGCGCACAAGCTGGATGACCCCGACTGGCTGGCCCGCTTCCCCGAGGGCTCGGTCGGCGCCACCTATCGGGCGTTCCGCGAGGTGCGCGGCTTCACCGCCGACGGTCTGGCCCAAGTCGAGCGCGAAGTCGTGCCCTTCATCGACGCCGAGCATCCGACCGTGTGGTATTCGCGACGTCTGCGTGATGTGCACGACATCTGGCATGTGCTGACCGGCTTTGAGACCGACGCTCTCGGCGAGGCCTGTGTGGTGTCGTTTTCCTACGGCCAGACCGGCAGTCTGGGCTTCGCCTTCATTGGCTGGGGCGCGGCCCGGGAAATCCAGCGCGAGAACCACAGCGTCCCGGCCCGTCGCGCCGTCTGGCAGGCCTGGCAGATGGGACGGCGCGCCAAATGGCTGCCCGGGCTGGATTACGAGGCCCTGTTCGCCTGTCCGCTGGATGAGGCCCGTCAGCGGCTCGGTATCGGCACGCCGGACATCTACCTGTCGGTCCCGGCCGGGGTTCGCCAGTCGCTGAAGCTGCGCGGCCAGGGCGTCTAGCGACGGGCCTCGGCCCGGATATCGACGCGGCGGTGCTGCATCGGGCTGGCGGCGGTGGCGGCGTCCAGCTCTGGCTCTCCGGCCGCGACGACCTCGATACGAGCCCCCGGCACGCCTCGCTCAACCAGATGGGCCCGCACCGCTTCAGCACGGTCTTGTGCCACCCGTAGATTGGTCTCGGCATCGCCACTGGCATCGGTTCGCCCGGTCAGCGTCAGGGACCAGTTTCCGTCGGCCAGCGCCTTGCCCTCAATCAGGGCGTCCAGCATGGCGCGGGCCTCATCCGTCAACGTCGTCTCGCCCAGTCCGAACAGGACCCTGGCCTCGACGGGATCGGGCAGGGGCGCAGGCGGCTCGGCCTCGGCCAGCACTTCAGGGCGCATGATCGATGTGCCTTCAGGCGGCGTCTCCGCCTCGACGCGGGGCGTGGGCGGTTCTACCGGCTCTGGCGCCGGCTCGGGTCGGTCCTGACAGGCGGATACGATCAGCCCCAGACCCAGCAAGGCGGGAAAGAGAGGTCTCATGTGCCTGACGGCGAAGGAAGCGGGATCATGCCTTCGTCTCCTTTCGGGGGCGGTGTTTTCTTGGCGCGGGCCAAAGCAGGCTCGCGCGGCGGGGCATAGGATACCACGGTGTCACCGGGCTGGGGTTTCGGCCGCGAGGCGTGGCTGAAGAAGTGCAGCTTGCCGCCGTCGCGCACCAGCACAAGCAGATCCGCATCGGGCGGCAGGTCGGCGCGCGCGTCCTCGAGCGTATATTTGTCGGTAAGCCGGGTCTTGCGGAAGTCCCAGCCCTCTCGTTCGCGCCGCGCGATCTCCTCGACCCCGAGACCCGAGGCGAACAGGGTCCGGCCGCGCAGGGTGGGGGGCAGGGCGCGCGGATTGTCGTCCGAGGTGTCGCCCAGCTGGAACACCGCATGTCGCCCGACCTCGGGGGCCAGTTCATTGCAGACCAGCGCGTTATAGGCCTCGTTGTCCGTGGTCGCGACGAGAGCCTGAAACTCGCTCATGTCGACATGATCCTCTGTCACCTCGGCCAGGATTTCGCCGTGGAAGACCCGCATGCCCCGTTGCCGGGCCGTGGCCAGACGTTGCCAGCTGGTGTCGGCGATCAGCACCGGGATGTTCAGCGACTTGAGCAGTTCCGCCAGCGACAGGCTCCACTGCGTCGTCCCCACGATCAGGACGCCCTTGTCACCCGATCCTGTGACCTTGAGCCAGCGGGCGGCCAGTTTGGCGGTAAAGCTGTGCGCAAGGATGGTGGCGATCACCACGGCGAACGACAGGGTGACCAGGGTGCCGCCGTCGGCATAGCCAAGCTCGCCCAGCTTCAGCGCGAACAGGCCGCTGATGGCCACGGCGACAATGCCGCGAGGGGCGATCCAGCCGATGAACAGCTGTTCGCGCATCGGCACCCGGCTGAAGGCGAGGCTGAGGAGTACAGTCGCCGGTCGCACCAGAAACAGCAGCACCAGCAGAAAGGCCAGGAACCGCCATTCGAACTGGCGCAGCACCTCGAGATTGAGCGAGGCCGACAGCATCACGAACACGCCGGACACAAGCAGGACGGTGACGTTCTCCTTGAAATGCATGAAGTCGCGGAAGCTGGCCAGCTTCATATTGGCCAGCGCCACGCCCATCACCGTCACGGTCAGCAGGCCGGACTCCTCCTGAATCATATTGGCGCCGACGAACACGCCGATCACGGTGATCAGCAGGATGGGCGACTTCAGGAATTCGGGCACGTAGCCGCGGGGAAAGGCCCAGGCGACGATCCGGGCCGCGCCCCAGCCGATCAAGCCGGCGACCACAGCGGCCAGCAGCAGCGACATGACCACGCCGACGACCGTGTCGCCCTCGCCGGCACGATGCAGGACCTCATAGGTCAGGACGGCACACAGGGCCCCAAGCGGGTCGTTGACGATGGCTTCCCATTTCAGAATGGCGCGCGGCCGCTGGGCCAGGTTGGTCTGGCGCAACAGGGGCAGGATCACGGTCGGCCCGGTGACCACCAGAATCCCGGCGAACAGGATGGACACCGGCCAGATCAGCCCGGCGACGTAGTAGCAGGCCAGCGCCCCCAGCACCCAGGCGATGGGCACACCCAGAAACACCAGCCGGTGGACCGCGCCCTCGGCGTGGCGCAGCTCGCGAAAGTTCAGGTTCAGCCCGCCCTCGAACAGGATGATGGCGACGGCCAGGGCGATGATCGGCTCCAGCAGAGGGCCGAAGACCTCTTCGGGACGGATAAAGCCGGTGACAGGTCCGCCGATGATTCCGGCCAGCAGCATCAGGGCAATGGCGGGCCAGCCGGTCTTCCACGCGACCCATTGCGCGCCAATTCCCAGCACGCCGATCGCCGCCAGTACCAGTGCCTGATGTTCCATTATCCCCGCCGTGACGCGCAACGCTCCCGGCCCTAATGGACCAGCCGCCCAAGCGTTACAGGGAAAGTGCCCCGGCTGAAACCGGCTGGAACCGGATGGGACTGCCGGACCCCGGGCGAGGCTCGCAATGCCAGGCGATTCGGCGCAAGTCTCCGGGCCTTCTCCCGCGTCCATGGTCTCGCCCGTGCCTGCTCCCTCTGCCGTCCCTGTTGCCACCCGCTGGCTGATCGCGGGCATTGTCATCTGCGCCCTCATCTGGGGCACGACCTGGTATGCCATCACCCTGCAACTGGGGCCGGTTGCGCCCACGGTCTCGATCGTCTGGCGGTTCGGTCTGGCGGCGCTGGCCCTGTTCGGCTTCTGCCTCGCGACCCGTCGTCCGCTACGGCTGAACCGGGTTCAGCATCTGGCGGCGCTCGGGCAGGGGGCCTTCGTCTTCGCCATCTCCTACGGTTTCGTCTACGCCTCGGAAGAACGCGTGCCCTCGGCCGTCGTCGCGGTCATCTTCGCCGGTCTGGCCTTCATCAATCTGGTGCTGTTTCGCGTCATCGCCGGGCAAAAGGCCTCGCGTCTGGCCTGGGGTGGGGCGGCGCTGGGCCTCTTGGGCGTCGCCGTTTTGTCGGGCTCGGAGATTCTGGGCAGCGACATGACTGAGGCGGCGGGCCTTGGCGTCGGCATGGCGGCGCTGGCCGTGCTGAGTTCGGCGTTCGGCAACTATTTCGCCTGGAGGGGACAGGTCGCCGGATCAGCCGTCATGCCCGCCACCGCCTGGGCCATGGCCTATGGCACCGCCATGCTGGCCGTCTTCGGCCTGACGCAGGGGGTCGAATGGCGGATCGAGCCCACCTTCAGCTATATCGGCTCGCTGATCTATCTGTCGCTGTTCGGCTCGGTCGTCGCGTTCGTGATCTATTTCACCATCGCCCGCAGCCGGGGCTATGCTCTGGCCAGCTATATCTCGGCCCTCACCCCGCCGATCGCCATGCTGGTGTCGGTGCTGTTCGAGGGCGCCAGCTTTGGCCTGACGGCGCTGTTCGGCCTCGCCCTGGTGCTGGCCGGTCAGGTCCTGCTGATCCGTGCGCCGAAGGTCAGCTAGCGTCCGGATCGTCGAGATCCCGTTTCGCGGCCTTCTTGCCGCTCTTTGCGGATTTTCGCGCCTCCTCGATCATGGCCTTGCGGCGCAACATGACCATCAGCGGGATTAGTCCGTGGCTGACACGCTTGTCCTTGCGGGGATCACTCATCGTCGTCTTCCCGTTTGTGGCCGTCCAGGTGGCGGTCTGCGCGGTTTCGCGCGGCGTCCTGCCCGGTCCGGTCGGCGCGGGTCCGCCCGTGACGTGCGCGGCTGGCTTCTGCGGCCGCCTTGCTCTCGGCTTTGGCGCGCGCCTTGCGGGCGCGGTTCAGGTTGATGATCTCGGCCATGTGGCGAAGCCTACTCCAGCATGTCAGGGAATTCACTCGGTGCCAGCCGGGGCCATCCCTATATATCCCCGCATGGACCTCATTCGACTCATTCTCAACGTTCTCTGGCTGATCTTCGGCGGCCTGATCTCGGCCTTCGGCTGGTTCTTTGGCGGGGCGCTGCTGGCGCTGACCATCGTCGGCCTGCCGTGGACCTTCGCGGCCTGGCGGATCGGCGCCTATACCCTGTGGCCGTTCGGGCGCGAGGTCGTCTGGCGCGACCCGGACGCCGGCGACATCGGCGCCGGCCCGGTGGGTGTGGTGTTGAACGTCATCTGGTTCATCTTTGCCGGCTGGTACATCGCGCTCAGCCACCTGATCGCGGCCTTCTTTGAGGCCATCACCATCATCGGCATCCCGTTCGCCATCAAGGATCTGGAGCTGGCCAAGCTGGCGCTGGCGCCTGTCGGACGCACCATTCGCGACAAACCCTGACGCGTCTTTCAGCGCTGCCGTATGCAACGGCCTTCTGCCCCTTCCCGTTGATTGGAGACATCCAACAGACAGGGAGCATGACCATGCTGGAAGCCATCAAGGAACATATGGACGTCATTGGGTCGGACGGCGGTCGCATCGGCCGCGTTGACCACGTCAAGGGCAACCAGATCGAGCTGGCCAAGCTGGATCTCGACACCGGCTTCAAACACCGGATGATCCCCATGGACTGGGTGACCCGCGTCGATGAGCACGTCCACCTCAACCTCACCGAAGACGAGGCCAAGGCCCGCTGGACCGACAAGCCGTAGGCTGGTCCGCCGACATTCTGGAAGGCCCCGCTATCGTCGGCAGGGCCTTTTCGCGTCAGAAGCCGGTGAGCAGCCGATCCAGCGCGCGGCGGATGTCGTCTTCACGGTCACCCAGCGACCCTCGGGTCGCCCCGAGCGAGCGGCGATCCAACGCCGCCAGTTCTGAGAGCATCAACACGAACGCCTCATTCGCGTGGACAACCCTCAGGGTCACCTTCGTAAGGACCGCCTCATCCGGCATGCGGAAGAGCGGGGCCACCAGCACCGTCGGCCCCTCATCGTAGAGGTGGGACTGCACGACCATCACGAAGGGGGCGATCTCGCGGGATCGCGGCGCCGGATTGTCCAGAATGTCGAACTGGCGGATCACCAGGTGCGGACATCCTCGCCAAACACGCCGTGGCGGTCGATCCGGTCACGGTGCAGGGCGATGGCCTCAGCGTTTTCGGAGGCCCACTGACGGGCCTTATCGGGGTCTGGAACGACACCAGCACGCTTATGGTCCAGCACGGATCTGAGACTTTCGACGGTCAGGGCCTCGACGTCGATATTCAGCGCGCGTGCCTCATCCAGCAGCGCCTGATCGATCTCGAGTCTGAGCTCGGCCTTTCCCATCCCGGAATCCTAGCACGAAGTCGTGGCGTGGGCGATCCAGCCGCGCCATCTAGCCCTTAGCCCGGTGCGATCATGGTTTCGGGCCGGACGATGGCGTCGAAATCCTCGCCGGGGATGCCGAGGGCGATGGCTTCCTCGCGCAGGGTGGTGCCGTTCCTGTGCGCGGTCTTGGCGACCTTGGCGGCCAGGTCGTAGCCGTATTTTTCCTTGAGCGGCGTCACCAGCATCAGCGAGTTCTTCAGGCCGCGCTCGATGTTGTCGAGGCGCGGCTCGATGCCGACCACGCAGTTGTCGGTGAAGCTGATCGCCGCATCCGCCAGCAGTCGCACCGACTGCAGGAAGTTGTAGGCCATCATCGGATTGTAGACGTTCAGCTCGAAATGCCCCTGCGAGCCGGCAAAGCCGATGGCGGCATTGTTGCCGTGGATGTGGACGCACACCTGGGTCAGGGCCTCGCACTGGGTCGGATTGACCTTGCCCGGCATGATCGAGGAGCCCGGCTCATTCTCCGGCAGGGCCAGCTCGCCCAGACCCGAGCGCGGGCCGGATCCGAGGAATCGGATGTCATTGGCGATCTTGAAGCACGACATGGCGACCGTGTTGATCGCGCCATGGGTCATGACCATGGCGTCGTGCGCGGCCAGGGCCTCGAACTTGTTCGGGGCCGAGGTGAAGGGCAGGCCGGTGATCTGGGCGATCTTGTCGGCCACGCCCTCGGCGAACCCGACGGGCGCGGACAGGCCGGTGCCGACCGCCGTGCCGCCCTGGGCCAGCTGCATCAGATCGGGCAGGGTCGACTGGATCCGCTCGATGCCCTTGGCGATCTGCTGCACATAGCCGCTGAACTCCTGGCCCAGGGTGATGGGCGTGGCGTCCTGGGTGTGGGTGCGGCCGATCTTGATGATGTCCTTCCACGCCTGGGCCTTGTCGTTCAGGGCGTTGTGCAGGGTCTGCAGCGCCGGCAGCAGGCGGTGCACCACCTCCTCGGCGCAGGCGATGTGCATGGCCGTTGGATAGGTGTCGTTCGACGACTGGCTCATGTTCACATGGTCGTTCGGGTGCACCGGCGCCTTGGAGCCCATCTCGCCGCCCAGCATCTCGATGGCGCGGTTCGAGATCACCTCATTGGCATTCATGTTGGACTGGGTGCCCGATCCGGTCTGCCAGACGACCAGCGGGAAGTGGTCGTTCAGCTTGCCTTCGATCACCTCATCGGCAGCCTTGAGGATGGCCTGACCCAGCTTCGGATCCAGCTTGCCCAGCGCCATATTGGTCTCGGCCGCCGCCTTTTTGACGATGCCGAGCGCGCGCACGACCGGCAGGGGCTGCGTCTCCCAGCCGATCTTGAAATTGCCCAGGCTGCGCTGCGCCTGCGCCCCCCAGTAGCGGTTGGCCGGCACATCGATCGGGCCAAAGGTATCGGTTTCGACGCGGGGCTTGTTGGTATCGGACATGAGCGGCTTTCCGGGTGCGGGGATCAGGGGCTTGGCGCGGGAATGGGCGCGGGTGTAGCACGAAGCGTCAGGGGGGCAAGCGACCCCGGCGGCGGAGGATAAGATGCGATATCGGGCCATGATCACCCTTGCCGCTGCGGCCCTCGCAGGGTGCGCGACCGAGGCCCGCGTGACCGGCGACCCCGTGCGGGTCGATCTGGTCACCGAGCGGGGCGTGATCACGCTCGAGCTGGCGACGGACAAGGCGCCGCTGACGGTCTGCAACTTCCTGTCGTACGTCACCGACGGCCACTATGAGGGCGGCAGCTTCTTTCGCACCGTGGTCGCCTCGACCAATGACAATTCCAACCCGATCAGCGTGATTCAGGGGGCCACGCCGCGCGGCTCTGACGACGACCTAAACCCGCCGATCCCGCTGGAGCGCACGCGCGACACCGGCCTCAGCCACGTCGCCGGCACCATCTCCATGGCGCGCGACGGACCCGATACGGCGACGTCCAGCTTCTTCATTGTGGTCGAGGATGCGCCGGCGCTCGACTATGGCGGCGCCCGCAATCCAGACGGGCAGGGCTTTGGCGCCTTTGGCCGGGTGACCGCCGGCATGGAGGTGATCCACGACATCCATCGCAGCCCGGCCGACGCCGACGAACAGCTGACACCGCCGGTCAAAATCCTGACCGCGACCGTGGTGGGCGAGGTGCCCGCCCCCTGCCGTCCATGAGCGCCGACTGGATCGGGATCGGCAAGGTCCGGGCGCGGGAGACGGGGCAGGGGGTCGAGATCACCATCGATGGCCTGACTACCCAGGCCAAATACTACAAGCCGCTGGTCTATGAGTTCATGCGCAAGGAATGGCGCGGCGCCCGGCCCTCATGGGGTGATCACGTCGTCGAGATCGACATGGAGCATGTCGGCGAACCCCCGCACATGGACCTCGACAATCTGGCCAAGGCCCTGCTGGACGCCATCAAGGGTTATCTGTTCCACGACGATGCCCAGGTCGCCCGCCTGCTGGTCCAGCGGCACGAGGGCGAACGCGAGCGGATCACGATCCGGGTGTTTCCCAGACCCTGACTCAAGGGACGATCGTATACCCCGGCGGAGCTTTGGTTTCGACGTGGCTGGGGTGATACATATCCAGGTAGATCACATTGGTTGCCGGTTGTGAGCCGGGGCAATCGACCTGATAGCCATCAATGATGGTGCCATAGGGCCCATCTCCAGCACTGCCGAGACGCTCGAACGTCGGGGCCTTTCCATCGGCGCAGCGAAGACGCGACAGATAGGCTCTTTGCCCGGCCGGCATGTTGACACGTACGGGATTTTGCTCTGTGCCAAGGGGATGGGCAGCGGCCTCGACTGCAACGCGTGCAGCCCGATCTTCAGGAACCCCGCCAAACATATCGGCGAATGGATCGTCAGCCTCCATATCAGAGGCACACCCCCCCAAAACCAGCATGGCAAGGACGGGCACAAGTCGCTTCAGCATTCAGACCTCCCAAAACACGGGTGCAGGTTGGAACCGATACGCGGCCGAGGTAAGGTTAGGTCAGTCTCAGGCGTCGGGCCCGATCGGCGGATAGCGGTCAAAGGCCGGGATCTGGTCCAGAGTCGCCATCCAGCCGATGCGTTCGGCCGTCTGGATCTGGGCCTGAATCGGCAGGGCGTCGGGATCGTCCAGCGTGGCCCCCTGGATATCCGTCATGCCCGGGAAGATGACCTCATTCGCATAGAAGAGGCCCGTTCCGCAGGCGACGCAGAAGGACCGCCGCCCATGTTCGGAGGAGGCGTACGCCCGGGTCTCACCCGTGATCGTCAGGCTGTCGGTCGGCACCAGACACCAGCTGACGGCGGGCGCGCCCGCCGACTTTCTGCAGTCCAGACAATGGCAAAGCGCGTGATGCTCAACCTTGCCGTCCGTCCTGTATCGCACCGCCCCGCAGTGGCATCCGCCCTCAAGCATGTCGTCCTCCCTCGCTCCATGTTCCGCAAATGTTCCACACCTGACGGGTCGTGGCAAGCGGCGAAGGCGGCCTCAGCGACGGAAGGCGTATATGGTGCTGAGCAGCAGTGCGATGTCCACGCCGACCAAGGTCTGCGGCTCCGAGGCCGGGCTGAGCCCTTCCTCCCGCTCACGCCGCTGGACGCATTGCGCTGCCTGATCCGCCAGGACCAGGAAGTTCGGCGCGGTCGGCAGGCTTTCCAGAATACAGCCGTCGAAATAGGGGTAGGTGGCATCCTCCGAGCAACCGAACGACGACCGGTCCCGCCGGGCCGCGCTCATGATCATCCGGTTGGGCGCGGCCAGCCGGTCTGTGAACACGCCCGAGAAACAGGCCGAGACGATCACCACGGTCGGGCGGGTGCCGCACCATCCGTCGATGCGGCGCGCCATCTCATCGGGGCTCAGAAGACGATTAGGCCCGAACACGATCCCGCGCGGCGATCCGTGCGAGGTAAAATACAGGAAACACCCCCGCGTCGCCTGTTCGGCATTGCGCCCAATGGCACTCAGCGCCTGATCGGCCGAGGTCGGATTGGGCACATCGGGTCGCAGGGTGAAGTCGACCATGTCGCTGCGGGCAAAGCCGACGTCCTGGAACCCCGCCACCAGATCACGCCGGGCATTGTCGAACGCCTGGATCGGCGTGCCCCGGCTGGTCGTCCAGTCCGCCGCCACGATCGATGCGGCCCAGCCGTCGAAGGTCTCGCCCGGGGCCTGACTGTTTGAGGTCGTGGCACAGGCCGCCAGCGACAGGCCGGCGATCAGAGTAATGACGGCACGACGGATCATTATGCAGCTCCCCAGCCCAATCAGCATTGCCCGCCATTGATCCCCGCGCAAGGCGGGCGGTCAACCCGTCCGGTCCTGATTCCGGATCCCCGCTCGACTCAGCCCGGCGGACGCCACTTGCCGGGGGGCTGCCAGGTGGGGGCCTGACCGCCGGGTGACAGGACGGACAGGGGACTTCCGGCGGGCCTGGACTGGGGCGGTCTGAGGAGAGACGCCAGGGACTGGACCGGGGCCGGAGTGAGGGTCGTGGCGGGAGCGGGCGCCGGCGCATTCAGCTCCGGATAGATGTGCCCGTCCGCCTTGCGTTGATCGAAGGTGTAGAAGGCCGGCATCGTGATGCGGCGGCCCTGGGTCACCTTCAGTACGCCGTGCTCGTGGTGATAGCCGGCGCTGAACGCCACCAGCATGCCGCGCTGCGGCTTCAGCACCCGGTCCTTGGCGGTGAAATACAGCTCGCCGCCCTCATAGTCGTCGTTCAGATAGACGATGCTGGAAAAGTCCCGCCACGGCGTGCTGTGGGCGGTGCCGTCCGGGTTGCTGTTGTCGGTATGCGGCGGCAGGCACGAGCCTTGCTCCCAGATGTTCAGTTGCACCGTATCGGTCCACAGCGGCCGGGTCAGGGCGTAGAACTCGCCCAGCATGGCCGTGGCCCGTTTCTGGAAACCGCCCATGATCTCCGCCGCCGAGGCGTCGTGCGCCGCCACATCGTTCATATAGACGATGCGGCCCTCCCAGAAGTCGATCCCGATCCGGCGATGCTTCACCAGACCATGCACCTGATCAAACATCTCCAGCAGGCGATCACACTCAGCCGGCGTCAGAAAATCCGGGACGATGATGAAGTCCTGCGCGCCATACTCGGCCGGCGTGATCGGGGCAGTGGCCTCGGACGGCGTCAGCACACCATCGACGACCCGCCTGCGCCCCGCGAAATTGGCCTCGGTCTGACCGGGATCAATGGACGCCATCCGGCTGTCCGACGCCCACGCCCTGCGATCCACGCGTTACACTCCTTCGGCGATTTCAATGGTTTCGCCGGGCACCGTGCATTGCAAACGGAAACATATCAAGCGGCTGGTTACCGTCTACCCCGGCGGCAATGCGAGGGTTGCATCAGCCCTCGCAGCGCGCCTGCGGTAAACCTTCGCCGGCCTTGAATCGCGCGCGCACCGGCTGATGGTCCGAGTGACGGAATCCCAGCTCGACCCCGGCCACGGACACAACGTCGACACCCGGGGAGACAACGAAGCCGTCGATCACCGTCGTGTAGTTTTCGCCCGGCTGATAGGCCCGCTCGTTCGTCCGCACTGAGGGCGTCGCGCCATCAGCGACCACACGCCAGCCCTCGGGCAAGACCTCGGGATCGAAGTCATGGATCCAGCCCAGATACTCATCCTCCGTTGTATGAGGGAACTGCGTGGCGACCAGTCGCAGGTTGAAGTCACCGCCCATCACGACTCGATACCCCAGGGCGTGTGCAGCCACGGCCCGCTCCAGCAGCGTCGCCACCTGACGCTTGCGCAGGGCTCCCCCCTCGTCGAAGGCCGAAGTATGAAGGTTGACGAACACCCAGCACCCGCCGGGCCCCTCGACATAGGTAGCAAGCGCGCCGTAGCGCCGTCGGATCAGCCCGTCGTACGGATCTCCGTCACTGGGCATGGGCCAGATCTCTGACTGCACCAGCCCGTGACGGGCGTAGGTGGCCATACCGTTACTGATGCGGAGCGGCGGCGGCAGATAGCGGGTGCGGAAGTCCGCGTGGAAGAGCCTCTGATACCCAGCCAGCGCCCGGTCGGTGCGACCCTTGAGATCGGTCCAGTAGTTGACCACGCTGGCGCGCGCGTTCTCCTGCGTCAGAATAATGTCGGCATCGCTCTCGCCCAGCCAAGCGGCGATTGCACCGGCCGATTCACGCGTCGTGCCCGGCCCGGGCGGCAACCACGACCGCCCGCCATCGGCGAAGAAGTCCGACCCTCGACCGAGCCCGCTGTAGCCCAGGTTCCAGGTGATGACGCTGATCGTGTCCATGGACTGCGGCCACTCCGGGTGCGCGGGGAAGCTGCGCGACGTACCCTCTTTCCCGGTCGTCGAACAGGCATGCAGAACAAACAGGCCCGCGCAGAACACGGCCGCGGCGGCCAAAGTGGCTCTAGCCCGCATTTGGCCGGAACCGCGCATTGGGCAGACGCAGGGGCACAGCTGCCTCCTTCTTGTCGGAAATCTTGTCGAGCGCGAATTGGACACCCCAGGCCAGAATGGCGAATCCGCCGCCCTCGCCGGCGATCATCCGGATGAAGCCGAACAGGTTCATGGAATTGGCCAGCTCCGAAACCATTTCCGCGTGACGCTGGGCCAACTCCCAGTCGTCCGTGGCGGGGGGCGGCGTGAATGCCTGGACATTGTCCAGAACACCCTGAAGAAGGGTCTCGTAAGAGCCCATGTACACAGCCAGGGCGAAGGCTCCGATGATGGCAAGTGGCCCATAGGTGAAGACGGCCGTCATCACGACCGCCTCGCCCATGAACATATGCTTCAAAGACGTGAAGTTGATCAGCATGTTGATCCCAATCAGCAGGCCGGCGAACACGAACAAGGGATTGAACTGGCTCTGCAGCAGCTTGGCGGCGAGGGCGATGTGGCCGAACCCGCTCTCTGCCAGGATCATGGCGCCGACATAGCCGTCGCCCGATCCGGCGGTCGGTGACGGACCGGAGACGGCGGTCTCCCGCGCAAGGACAAAGATGTCCGAGATCACGCGAGCCTCGGCCCGAAAGGATGCGCCGTCACTGAGGTATTGTGCGGCGAGCATCAGCAGGACCATGGCCCCCACGCCGAACAGGCAGACGCTGTAAAAGTTGTAGGTGGCATAGGCGGCCTGCAATCGCTTGCAGTAGACCGGCTTTCGGCCTTCCTTCACAGCCGCCCGGATCACGGTCGTCGAATAGATGTGAACGACAAGAACAACGAGGAGAGTGGCGAGCAGGGCCTGCCACCACCAGCGTGCAAGGATGCCCACCAGCGAAATGTCCGGCGTGAAATAGGCGATGATCAGGCTGGCTGCGGCGGCGATGGTCAGGATGACAGCCTCGCCGACCCATCCCTCTACATAGGCGCGCTGTGAAGGTCGGCGGGCGTGCGGCACCACGATGCAATGCCGCAGGACCCACACCCTTCCGCTGCGCTGGTAAGAAGCACGCAGCAGGGCGAAAGCGACAGCGTAGACGAACGCGATCAGCAGGGCATCGGCAGCGAGTGAAGGCAATGGCGGGCTCCGTCAGCTTGCCCGCCGAACCTTAGCTACTTCTTCCGGAACTGGTCCAGTGAGACGACCTTGGGGCCGTCGTCGCCGGTGGAGGGGGGCGGGGCGGCGGGTTCGGCCGGGGCCTCCTCGACCTCGTCCTCGATCACCTCAACCGTCTCGAACTGCAGCAGGAACTGCACCGACGGGTCAAAGAAGCGGGTGATGGCGCGATAGGGGACGGTCATCGCCTTGGGCACGCCGCCAAAGCGCAGCATGATGCTGAACTGGTCGGCGCCGACCACCAGATCCTCATACTGGTGCTGCAGCACGACGGTCATCTCTTCCGGATATTTGGCCACCACATCGGGGGGCAGCATCACACCGGTCGCCCGGGTCTGGAAGGTGATGTAGAAATGGTGGCCGCCGGGCAGGCCTTCGGGCTCGGCCGCGCGTTCCAGCGCCGCGCGGATCACGCCGCGCAGGGCATCCTGCGCCAGGCGTTCATAGTGCATTTCATCGACGGGAGGGGTCGCGTTGGTCATGCCTGCCTCTGTGAGGAACGCCTCCTGATAGCCCCGTGGGTCCACCAGTGAAAGGGGCGCGTCGCCATCAATGCAGGAAAGCGCCGGGATTCTGTTGCCAGGCTCCCGACAGGCCCCGCCTGAAGATCTGAACCTCCAGGAGTTTAGTCTGGAATTACTGGAACCGCATTACGCGGCGACAGCGTATTCCCCAGCGAAGTTATCGTTCGCAGTTACAAAATGGCCCGATAACGATGGGCCAGTACGGGCGAAAGCAATCCTCTTTACACGTCCGTCGATGCTAGTCGGCCCCATACCGTCCGCCGATAACGCGGGGGAAAATGGTGGAGCCGCCGGGAATCGCACCCGGGTCCGGTCCGCTTATTACAAGCGCCTTTATCGCCATAGTCCGGGCGAACCCGGACCCTCCCAATATAGGGGCAAAGGGATGAAAATCCAATAACCTGATGACGTCGCCCGTTTGCACTGGCCAGAGTTGCGGACGTCGGGCAATCATCAGGGCTCATTTTCCGAGGAGAGTCCCCGTGTTCACCCGTCTTGCAATGTTCGCCATGGTTCTGGCACTCGGGTCGGGCCTCGCCGCCGCGCCCGCCCTGGCGCAGGAGGCTCCGAAAGCCACCCTGTCCGCTGCCGACCGCGCCGGCCTCGACGCACGGATCGATCAGCTGAACGGCATGGTCGAAGCCGGACAGTTCTCGGCCATGATAGAATTCCTGCCGCCGAAAGTGCTGCAGACGATTGCCGACACTTATGGGGCCACCGTCGAGGAAGCGCAGAACGCCAGCCGGGAGATGGTCGATGAGCTGATGAGCCAGGTCGCCATCCTTGCCTTCGACATCGACCGGGCCGGGGCCCAGACCTTCGTCACCCCGGACGGTAGCCGGCAATATGTCGTCCTCGACCTCACCATGCTGATGGAAACCCAGGGCATCCAGATCAAGGCTGTGTCGCCCAACCTTGCCTTCATGGACGAGGGCATCTGGTACATCATGGACGTCAACGACCCCGCCCAGGCCAACATCCTGCGCGAGGCCTATCCCGAGTTCGAGGGCGTGACCTTCGAGCCCGGCACCATGGAAGTGATCGAGTAGCCGTCAGACCCGGTCCCAGTCCGGCATCTGGTTCCTGAACCAGGTCAGCTGGCGTTTGGCATAGTTGCGAGTGGCCTGCCGCATCTGATCCAGCGCGGCCTCCCGCGAGGTCTCGGCGCGCAGGTGGGCGGCCAGTTCGCGCACGCCGACGGCCTTCATCACCGGCAGGGCAGGGGACAGGCCTTGGTCCATCAGGGCCCGCACCTCATCCAGCGCCCCCCGCTCCAGCATCACCGCGCAGCGGGCGTCGCAGGCGGCGTAGAGGGCCTCTCGCGGCGGCAGGATCAGCTGCCCGGTCCAGCTTTCGGGCGTCAGGATCGGGCGGGTGTCGGCCTGCCAGTCCGACAGGGCGCGTCCGGTGTGCGTGGCCACCGCCATGGCCCGGATCAGGCGTTGGCGGTCGTTGTCCTCGATCCGGGCTGCGGCTTCAGCATCCAACTCCGCCAGCCACCGCCGGAACGCCTCTTCACCCATGCGATCATAGTCGGACTCGACGGTCTGTCGCACCGCCTCGGGCACCGGCGGGATATCGGCCAGCCCCTTGGTCAGGGCGGTGAAATACAGCCCCGTGCCGCCCACCAGCACGGCGGGCCACCCGTCGAGCTCGTCCAGCAGGTCCTGCACCGCCCGCACCCAACGCCCGACCGACCAGGGGTCGTCGCCGGCTGCCACGCCGTACAGCCGGTGCTCGGCCCGCACCTCTTCCTCGGCATCCGGCCGGGCGCTCAGCACGCGCAGCTCGGCATACAGCTGCTGGCTGTCGGCATTGATGATCACCGCCCCGGTCCGTTCGGCGAGGTCCAGCGCCCGCGCCGACTTGCCCGAGGCGGTCGGCCCCCCGATCAGGGTCAGTCTGGCAGGCTCGCCCTGGGACAAATGGAACCTCGCGCCGATGCGGTCAGGGGGATAGAAGGCCCGGTAAACCCCCTCGCGCGCCCAGGAGCAAGCCGTGCCCGACAGACAGGCCGTCATCGATCTGCTGAACCGTCTGACCGATCCGGTCACCGGCGGCGGCCTGATGGACGGCGGCAAGGTCAAGGGTCTGGTGGTGGCCGAGGATCGCGCGGGCTTTGTGCTCGAGGTCGATCAGGCCGAGGTTGCCCGCTATGCCCCCGTCCGCGATCAGGCCGAGGCGGCGCTGAAGGCCCTGCCGGGCATCACCCGCGTGTCTGTGATCCTGACGGCCGAGACCACGCCCGCGCCCGCGCGCCGCACCGCCGGTCTGTCGAAGGCCGCGGTCGATCAGGGCCGGGCCAGGGCCCCCGTGCCCACTGACCGCCCTGACCATGTGCGCCGCGTCATCGCCGTCGGCAGCGGCAAGGGCGGGGTCGGCAAGTCGACCGTCGCCGTCAACCTGGCCATTGCCTTGTCGCAACAGGGGCTGCGCGTCGGCATCCTCGACGCCGATGTCTATGGCCCGTCCCTGCCGACCATGCTCGGCATCTCGGGCAAGCCTGAGTATGTCGAGGGCAAGATGGAGCCGCACCGCGTGCACGGTCTTGCGGCCATGTCGGTCGGCCTGCTGACCGAAGCCTCCGACGCAATGATCTGGCGCGGTCCCATGGCGTCTCAGGCCCTGACCCAGATGCTGACCCAGACCCGCTGGGGCACAGCCGAGGTCCCGCTCGATGTGCTGGTCGTTGACCTGCCGCCCGGCACCGGCGACGTTCACCTCAGCCTGATCCAGAAGACCCCGCTGGACGGCGCGATCATCGTCACTACCCCGCAGGAGGTCGCCCTCGCCGACGCCCGCCGCGCCCACCGGCTGTTCGAAAAGGTCGGCACGCCGGTCCTCGGTCTGGTCCAGACCATGAGCGGTGACATCTTCGGCACCGAAGGCGGCCCGGCCGAGGCGGCCCGCTTAGGGATCCCCGTCCTCGGCGACATCCCGCTGGACGCCGCCGTCCGTCAGGCCGGCGATGCGGGCCGTCCCCTGACCCTCGACAGCCCGGATGGGGAGGCCGGTCGCCGCTTCGCCGATCTGGCCCGCGCCGTCGCCGACACCCTCAATCTCAAGGCGTCTTGAGAAAAATCGCCGGGAAGGGTTTTCAAACGCAACGCTAATCGCCACCTTGCCGGTTCCAGTCACACGAACCGCGAGCCTGCCATGTCCGTCGATGCCCTGTTCCAGCCCTTCCAGATCAAGTCGCTGAAACTGCCCAACCGCATCGTCATGGCGCCCATGACCCGGTCCTTCTCACCGGGCGGCATACCGACCGAGGACGTCGCCGGGTATTACCGCAGGCGTGCCGAGGGCGACGTCGGCCTGATCATCACCGAGGGCACGGTCGTCGAGCGCCCCGCCGCCCGCAATGACGCCAATGTCCCCGTCTTCCACGGCGAGGCCCTGCCCGAATGGAAGAAGGTGGTGGACGAGGTCCACGCCGCCGGCGGCCTGATCGCGCCGCAAATCTGGCACGTCGGCTCGGCCCGCGGCCAGGGGGCGGACTGGACGCCGCTCGGCAAGGTCGACAGCCCGTCCGGCATGACCACCCCCGGCAACCGCAAGCTGGAGCCGATGACCGAGGAGGACATCGCCGACACCATCGCCGCCTTCGGTCGCTCGGCCAAGGCCGCCCGCGAGCTGGGCTTTGACGCGGTCGAGATCCACGGCGCCCACGGCTATCTGATCGATCAGTTCTTCTGGAGCGGCCTGAACGACCGCAACGACCGCTGGGGCGGCCCGACCATCGCCGACCGCGCCCGCTTCGGCGCCGAAGTCGTCAAGGCGGTGCGCGAGGGCATCGGCGAGGACATGGCCCTGATCCTGCGCATCTCCCAGTGGAAGTCGCACGACTTCGCCGCCAGGAACGGCCACGATCCCGATGAGTTGGCCCAGTGGCTGGCCCCGCTGTCGGAGGCGGGCGTCGACGTCTTCCACGGCTCGCAGCGCCGCTTCTGGGAGCCCGAGTTCGAAGGCTCGGACCTCAATTTCGCCGGCTGGATCAAGAAGCTGACCGGCAAGCCCACCATCACCGTCGGCTCGGTCGGACTGGACGGCGAGTTCATCGCGGCCTTTGGCGGCGCCGGCTCAAAGCCCGCTTCGCTGGACGGCCTGATCGACCGGCTGGAGCGCGAGGAGTTTGACCTGGTCGCCGTCGGACGCGCCCTGCTGGCCGACCCTTACTGGGTGCAGAAAATCCGCGACGGCCGCCTCGACGAGCTCAAGGATTTCGAACGCAGCGCGTTGGCGACGCTCAGCTAGGAAGCGGTGAATAGTGAGTGGTGAGTGGTGAGTGGTGAGTGGTGAGTAGAAATCAGTACAGCCAGACGTTCGCGGCTCTACTCACGACTCACTAATACTACTCACCCTCTCACCGCCTCCGATCCAGCACCCGAAACACATAGGGGTGGTCGTCCTTCTCGCCCGCATCATGCGCCTCGGACGCCACCTCGACAAAGGCCGCCTCGTCAAAGGCCGGAAACAGGGTGTCGCCCTCGGGCTCGGCCTCGACCTCGGTCAGGTACAGCCGGTCGGCCCGGTCCAGCACCGCCTCATACAGCTGCGCCCCGCCGATCACGCAGATCTCGTCGACGCCGTCCTCGCGCGCCTGTTCCCGCGCCATCTCCAGCGCCTCGGGCAGGCTGGTACAGACGACCGCCCCGGTCGCCTCAAAGCTCTCATCGCGGGTCAGCACCAGATTCAACCGCCCGGGCAGGGGCTTGAGCGGCAGGCTCTCCCACGTCGCCCGCCCCATCAGACACGGCTTGCCCATCGTCACGGCCTTGAACCGCTGCAGATCGCCGCGCAGCCGCCAGGGCAGATCGCCCTTCATCCCGATCACGCCATTCCGCGCCCGGGCCGCGACGAGGGACAGGCGAGGGCGGATCATGCGGGGGCCTTTTCAAGCCAGTGCAGCCATTTCCGCTGCATGGCGGCTTCCAGATCGATGCCCGCGCTGTCGCAATAGATCAGCAGCATGCCCAGCACATCCGCCGCCTCATCGCCCAGCTTTGACGTATCCGCCTTACCCCGCGCCCGCCCGCTCATCCGCAGATGCTCGGCCGTCAGCTCGCCCAGCTCCTCCTGCAGCTTCAGCAGCGCCCAGTCGCGGTCACGGTCGATCCCGTGCTCGGCCGCATAGATGTCGGAGATGCGCAGGACGTCGGCGGTCAGATCGTTCAGCTTCATTGTCAATCTTGATGCCATTGCTGAACGAGTTGGGCGAGGGGTGGCAGGGGATGCCAAGCTTCCGCAGGGTCGGCGCCTGCCGGGACGAAATAGGTGTAAGCCGCCGCCCATACCGCAGTCATGGCTTCTGCGAATGTGGCCCGCGCGATATTTTCGTCGACAGACCCGGTCAGCACACCATGCGCGGCACTGTTCAGGAAACTGTATATCTCGGACAGCGACTTGGTGGTTTCTCCCGCTTCATCGTCCGCCATATGCCCTGGAACTCCCGCTCGCAGATATTCGCGCATGCCGAGAATCGGTTCGGAATTCCATGCCGTCACCAAGCCTTGCGCAAGCTCGACCGGTGTAGCCAGTCGTTCAGTTTGGTAAGACAGGTCCTGCGGCTGGGGAGGCGCGATGGACCGTATCGCCTGTCTGATCTTGTTGGATGCAGGGCCCAGTGCGGCCCGCAGATTCCTGTCACTTCGGTCCGCCACATATCTCAAGGGCTCCACGCCGATCAGATCCGAGGGCAAATGCAAGTCTTCACCGAACGGGACCACGTAAAAGCATCGATTGGGCCCCAGGGCCCCCACGAAGAGGCCTAACTCGAAAATGACATTGTCGCGCGCGGCGGGGAAAGTCTGGCCACGCATCTGGACTATGTCATCAGGCGTAAAGACAAAGATCGCGAATTCCGCCCGATCACAGAATTTCAGCAGGTCAACCAATGCGGCGCTGGACGGCTGGAACACGCCCTGCGACCAGACGGTGGGTTCACAATCGAACTCAAGATTTTCTTGGATGGCATAGGCGACATCCAGTGCCTCCACCGATGATCCGATGAACAGCGGCGGCCGACGGATCACTTCGAAACCTTGGCCGCGATATGGGGGTGGGCCCTATAGTCGCTGATGACGATGTCGGCGAGCTCAAACTCGGTCAGAGCATGCACCCGCCGGCCGAAGGTCAGGCGAGGGAAGTCCATGGGTTCCCGGGTCACCTGAAGCCGGGCCTGATCCAGATGATCCAGATACAGATGCGCGTCGCCAAAAGTGTGAATGAACTCACCAGGCGCGTAGCCCGTCACTTCACACAACATATGGGTCAGCAGCGCATAGCTGGCGATGTTGAACGGCACGCCGAGGAAGATGTCGGCCGAGCGCTGGTACAGCTGGCAGCTCAGCTTGCCGTCCGCGACGAAGAACTGGAACAGGCAGTGACAGGGCGGCAGGGCCATGTCGTCGACATCGGCCGGGTTCCAGGCCGTGACGATGTGGCGGCGGCTGTTGGGATTGGTGCGGATGCTCTCGACCACCTTCTCGATCTGGTCGATCACCCGGCCGTCCGGCGCGGTCCAGCTGCGCCACTGCTTGCCATAGACGGGGCCCAGCTCGCCCTCGGCATCGGCCCATTCGTCCCAGATGCGGACGCCATTGTCCTTCAGCCAGCGGATATTGGTCTCGCCGCGCAGGAACCACAGCAGCTCGACGATGATCGACCGGGTGTGCAGCTTCTTGGTCGTCAGAAGCGGAAACCCCTTCGACAGATCAAAGCGGATCTGCCGCCCGAACACACCCAGCGTGCCCGTGCCCGTCCGGTCCCCGCGCTGGACGCCATTGTCCAGAATGTCCCGCAGCAGGTTCAGATATTGATATTCGGGATGCGCGGGATCGACCGCCGGTCCGGCATGGTCGGTCAGGATCGGGGCGAGCGCGTTCATCGCATCACTCTGCCCGATTCGCGCGCGCGCGGCAGGTCTGCCGAATCAGCATCCACAGAAAACTGGGCGTCGCGGCGCCCTTCTCCACTCGGGGGAGAAGGTGTCAGGCTGAGCCTGACGGATGAGGGGGAGGTTGGCTGCGGGCGAACGAGCCGACGGTCTGGCACCCTCACGCCCCCTCATCCGAGCCGCTTACGCAGCCCACCTTCTCCCCCGAGGGGCGAAGGAACGCTGAGCCCGGCCGCACCAGTATGAAACTCGCCAGCCAATTCCCGAATGCCTTCAACACCCTTGTCGCTTCCTGGACCGTTCTGCCCCCCCTGGTCCCCGCCGCACCCATACTGTCCGGTTGCCGAATGCCTGGCCGATGGAGGTGCCCGCATTTCAGACGGTTCAGACTATTCAGACGGTTCAGACGGTGTTTTCGGTACCCGCAGTTCAGACCATCCAGACCATTCAGACGGTATTTTGCTCGCGCTACCCCCCGAACCCGCCCTCATCCAGAAACGCCTGCTCCTCGGCCGTGGTCTCCCGACCCAGCGCAGCGTTGCGGTGCGGGAAGCGGCCGAAGCGGACGATGATGTCGCGGTGGATTTCGCCCCATTTGCGCAGGTCGGCGTTATCCCCGGCCAGTTCCAGATACCGGTCCTGGTCCTCCAGCCGCTCGGAATGCTCGAAGGGCAGCAGGATGAAATTCCGCAGGTCGGGGGCCACGGCGCGATCATACTCCCGCGCCACGGCGTCCCGGGCCAAACTCAGCGCCAGCGGGTCGGTCGCGAACTGGTGCGCCGTGTCGCGAAACGCATTCCGGGGCAGTTGGTCCAGCAAGATGATCAGCGCCAGCGCCCCCTCCGCCGTCTCCATCCACCCGTCCAGCTCGCGCCGCGCCCCGGCCATGTGCGCCTCCAGAAACCGGTCCTTGAAGGCGGCATCGAACGCCTCGTCCTTGGCGAACCACTTGCCAGGGCCTGCCTCTTTCCAGAAGGCGATCACGTCAGAAGGGGTTATGTCTTGGGTCATGACCCAGACCCTATCCTCCCCGCTGCCCGTTTTCCACGACCGTGATTGTGACCTGTCCATCATCCGCGGCAAACGCGTCGCCGTGATCGGCTATGGCAGTCAGGGGCGTACCCATGCGCTGAACCTGCGCGATTCGGGGGTTGCCGACATCGTCGTGGGCCTGAAGGCCGGATCGAAGACCCGGGCGGTGGCCGAGGCGGACGGCTTTGAGGTCATGACCGCCGGCGAGGCCACGGTCGGGGCCGATGTCGTGGCCATCATGGTCTCGGACGAGGCGCACCGCGATCTGTGGGCCGACGAGATTGAACCGGCCATCAAGCCGGGCGCCGCCCTGATCTTCGCCCACGGCCTGTCGGTGCGGTTCGGTCTGGTCCAGCCGCGCGCGGATCTGGATGTGATTCTGGCCTCGCCGAAGGGCATCGGGCCGCGTATCCGCGACCTCTATGAAGAGGGGCAGGGGGTCTTCTGCCTGTTCGGCGTGCATCAGGATGCCTCGGGCAAGGCCCATGCCCTGGGCCTGTCCTATACTGCGGCGCTGGGCTGTGGGCGCAAGGGTATTATCGAGACCACCTTTGCCGCCGAGTGCGAGAGCGACCTGTTCGGCGAGCAGGTGGTGCTGTGCGGCGGGGTCAAGGATCTGGTCGATGGCGCCTTCACGAAGCTGGTCGAGGCCGGCTATCCGCCCGAGGTCGCCTGGTTTGAATGCTTCTATGAGCTGAAGCTGGTCACCGATCTGATGTTCGAAAAGGGCATCGCCGGGGCCTTTGGCCGGATCTCGAACACCGCCGAATACGGCGCCTATCTGACCGGGCCGCGCGTGCTGGGCGAGGCGTCAAAGGCGGCCATGGACGAGGTGCTGGCCGAGGTCCGCTCGGGTGCCTTCGTGCGCACGCTGATGGCAGACTATGACGCGGGCTCTCCCGACCTGCTGGCGCGCAGGAAGGCCTTGGGCGAGCGGCCGATCGAGGCCGTGGGGCGGCACCTCGCCGAGGTGGCTGGCAGATTTAAGGAGTAGGGAGGGGGCAGGGGCCGGAAAGCCCCAGATCAGCGCCCGGGTCGCGCTGCAGATAAAATGGTCGGAGTGAGAGGATTCGAACCTCCGACCCCTGCGTCCCGAACGCAGTGCTCTACCAGGCTGAGCCACACTCCGACTTGAGGAGGGGGCTTATACCGAGGCCGGACAGCCCCCGCAAGCCGGGATCGCGGCTATTTCTCAGGAAGGGAGAAACCGCTGCAAAGAAGCGAAAAGGGGGTGTTGCATCGCCCGCGACCTTGGCGTATCTCGGCGCCTCTCGCGAGCCTGTCTCGCGACGCACCGGCCCTGCTGGGGAATGGTGTAATGGTAACACTCCGGTTTTTGGTACCGTCATTCTAGGTTCGAGTCCTAGTTCCCCAGCCACCGCCTCCGGGCCCGCCTCGATCAGATTTCATCAGGATGCCGCGCTCGACGGCCCGCCCATCCTGAGGCAGGCTGGGCTCCTCATCGGGAGAGGCCAACATGTTCAAATCCATCGGTATTGCAGCGACCCTGGCGGTCATGGGGGCAACCCCCGTGCTGGCCCAGAGCTGGGAAGCGGTGTCATCGTCCGACTCGGCTGTGGCGGCGATCGACTGGAGTTCGATCACCATCAACGGTAACCGCCGCGAGGTGACCTTCGCCATGGTCTCGCTGGTCCCGGACGCCGTGCCGTTCGACTACGCCGTCTCGACCATCAACATGGACTGCTCACAGCTGCGCTACGCTACGCTCCGATCCAGCTTCTACGATCGTTCGGGGACCAGCGTGATCGACGATTTCGTCGGCGACGGCTCCTGGACCGCTCTGGCTGAGGGCACGATCATGGGGGATGTGCGTCGCGAGGTCTGCGCCAGCGATTCCTCGCGCACCGGCGCGTTCACGAGCGCCCAGCAGTTCGCGACCAACGCCTGGCGCATTGTGGAACAGTAGGCCCTACTGCAACTGACGCGCTGTAAGGGGCAGGTGGACCTTCACGGTCAGCCCGCCCCGTTGCGGCTCTGAGGCGGTAGCCTGACCGCCCAGCAGGGCCACCAACCCCTCCACCAAGGCCATGCTCTCGGCGTGGACCGCGTCGTCGCCGGCCGGTGTCGTCGCGCTGACGACCATGCTGATTTCGGTCGCGGAGGCCGCAAACGCCACGGCAGCGGCCTGACCGACCGCGCCCGGCTCGTAATGCCGTACGACCTCGCCCATGATCTCATGCAGGACGAGGGCAAGCGGCAGGTGCAGATTGTCCGGCAGGGCGGGAACCTCACCGTTCACCGACAGTTTCAATCCACGCGACTCGCACAGCCTCGTCCAGAAGCTGAGGGTCTCTTCCATATAGGTGCCGAAGTCCGGAGCTCCGGATCGCGTGCCCCGCTCAACCATCAGGCTCATGGCGCTGACCAGGTCGCTGACCCAGTTCATGTGCCGCCGCCCTTCGGGATCGGTCACGCCGCGCAAGCGGATGGAAATGAGCGTCTGGATGAGCCTCAGTTCACGCGTCGACGCCGGTTGCGCCCCGTCCAGAGGATCGATTGCTGATACGCCCATTTGATACCCGAAAGACACGCCCCGACCGGGTGAATAGCAAAGGTCGAACCAATCCGATACAGGTGCGTTCCAAGTGTACGCAATCGGACAATTGCGGTCTTTGGTCTGTGACGCCGCCCTGTTCAGCGGTGCGTGGTAGTGCTGTTGAACCTTAACCAGCCCAAAGAGATCAAGGTTATGGTCGTCGAGGACCAGCCCATCCTGGCGATGGAGCTGGAACTGATGCTGTCCGACCACGACTGCGAGGTCGTAGGGCTGGCCATGGATCAGGCCAGCGCGCTCATGCTCGCCCGACGGCACACGCCCGACCTCGCCCTGGTCGACGTCAACCTTCTGGATGGACTGACCGGGCCGCAGATCGCCCGTGAGTTGGTGGAGCGCCACGGCGTGGCTGTGGTCTTCATGACCGCCAACCCCGAGCAGATCCCTGAGGGCTTTGCCGGCGCGCTCGGCGTGGTCTGCAAGCCGTTCGACGAATCGACCCTGCGCGATGTGGTCGACTTCGCCTGCCGCTTCAGGACGTCCGGGGACATCTCGTGCCCGCCCCGGCGCCTGAAGCTGGCCCCCTGGCTAAGGACCCCACCGGGGGATATCGCCCCGCACTAGGAGGGGCCAGGCGCTCAGGCCGTTTCCCAGCCCTTGTCGATCGCCCAGATGGCGAAGGCATAGTCGTGGGCGACTTCCTTCAGATAGTCGAAGCGCCCCGACGACCCCGCGTGGCCGGCCTCCATGTTGATCTTCAGCAGAACCGGCTTGCCCGAGGTGGTGGCCGGACGCAGGCGGGCGACCCATTTCTCGGGCTCCCAATAGGTCACGCGCGGGTCGGAAAGGCCGCCGGTGGCCAGCACCGCCGGATAGGCCTTGGCCTCGATGTTGTCATAGGGGCTGTAGCTGGCGATGTAGTCGTAGGCTTCGGCATCCTCGAGCGGATTGCCCCATTCGGGCCATTCCGGCGGGGTCAGCGGCAGGCTGACGTCGCTCATGGTGTTGATGACGTCGACGAACGGCACCTGGCCGATCACTCCGGCCCACAGGTCGGGCCGCATATTGTTGACGGCGCCCATCAGCAAGCCACCGGCGGAGCCGCCCTGGGCCACGATGTGCCCGGCCTTGCCGTGTCCGGTCGAGATCAGGTGCTCGGCGGCGGCGATGAAGTCGGTGAAGGTGTTCTTCTTGGTGAAGCGGCGGGCATCGAGGAACCAGCCCCAGCCCTTGTCAGAGCCCCCGCGCACATGGGCGATGGCATAGATCCAGCCCCGATCAACCAGCGACAGCCGGTTGGTGGAGAAGCTGGCCGACATGGGGATGCCATAGGAGCCGTAGCCGTAGAGCAGCAGCGGGGCCGAGCCGTTCACCGGCGTCGTCTTGCGGCGGACGATGGTGACGGGCACCAGCTGGCCGTCGCTGGCCGGGGCATTCAGCCGCTCGACGACATAGTCGGCCGCGTTGTGGCCCGAGGGGATCTCCTGAACCTTGCGGAGTTTCCGCTCCCGCGTCGCCAGATCATAATCATAGGTCGAGGTCGGGGTGGACGGTGAGTTATAGCCATAGCGCATGACCGTGGTGTCGAACTCGGATGCCCCGGCCAGATTGAGCGCATAGGCGGGCTCGTCGACGGCGATCTCATGCTCGGCGCCCGCGCGGTCGCGGATCACGATCCGGGTGTTGGCATCGGCGCGCTCCTGGCGGGCGATGAAGTCCTTCACCAGCGAAATGCCCTCGATGTAGCGGCCCGGCGTGTGGGGGATCAGGTCTGTCCAGCTGGCCTTGCCCGGCGACCCGGTCGGGGCCTCACAGACCTTGAAGTCGATCGAGTCGTCGGCATTGGTGTGAATGACCCAGCGATCACCCCAGTGGTCGGCGTCATACTTGCGGGCGACCTCGCGCGGCTCAACGACTCGCGGCGTGGCGGTGATGTCGTCGGCGGGAATGTAGCGGGTCTCGGAGGTTTCCTGATTGCCGATGCCGATGATCATGAAGCGGTCATCGGACGTGCGCCCGACGCCGATGAACATGCCCTCATCCTCTTCCTCATAGACCAGGGTGATGTCGCCACCGCGCGCCGGGCGTCGGAAGATCTTGTCCGGACGGCCGTTGTCGTTGCGGTTGGTCCAGAAAATCCACTGGCTGTCCGGCGAGAAGGTCAGGCCGCCCGAGGCCGACTCGATCGGCTCGCCCACCAGTTCGCCGGTCGCCAGATCCTTTACGTAGATGCGGTAGACTTCGGACCCCTGCGCGTCCTCGGAATAGCCGAACAGGGCGTGGTCGGGGGTCCAGGCGGTGTCGCCGACGTCGGAATAGGCCTTGCCCTCGGCCAGCGCGTTGGCGTCCAAAAGCTCCTGAACGGTGATGACCGGCATCAGTCCCGGTCGCGCGTCCCGTTCGGCCTGGGTCGGCATGCGGGTGCGGCGCATGTAGCGCGGGTGCTGATCGCCGGTTTTGTACTCGGTGTAATACTCCCATGGACCGTCAGGAGAGGGGACCGAGCTGTCTGCTTCCTTGATGCGGCCCTTCATCTCCTCGAACATCGTGGCCTGCAGCGGCTCGGTCGAGGCCAGCATGGCTTCGCGATAAGCGTTCTCGGCGGTGAGGTGCTCCTTGACGTCGGCCTTGATCAGGGTCGGGTCGCGCAGCACCGCCTGCCAATTGTCGTCCTTCATCCACTGGTACTCGTCCACCCGGGTGCGGCCCAGCTGTTCGATGGTGACCGGGATCTTCTTGGCGACGGGGGGGACGGGCATGTTGGAGAGGGCGCCTTTCGCAGAGCGGGCAAGGGTCGGGGAGGCGGCGGCCGCAAGGGCGGTGGCGGCGGTGGACGCGATCATCTGCCGACGGTTCATGACAGGCTCCAGAGAAGGGCGGAAATCGGAATGCGGCACCATGATCCGCGCCGCGCCGGGGCGTCAAATGAACTAACGGCCATGATGGGGTTCAGGGGGCCAGAACCGCCGGGGTCATGCGCAGCAGCAGGTCACCGCCCTGGCCGATGGCGGCCAGACGGCTCGACACATGGCCGAGCACATTGGCGGCATAGACTTCGTACAGGGTGATACGGCCGTCCAGCCAGTCGGCGTCCCCCTCGCCATTGGTTTTGAGCGTCTGGGCCGCCAGGGCGCCGCGCGCGAGGAACCAGCCGCCGATGACATCGCCCATGAGCTTCAGATAGGCGTCGGCCGCAGTCAGTACATCGGCGGTGCCATCTTCGGCCGCCTTGCGATCCAGCAGCCACAGGGTGGCGTCCTCGACTGCCGACAAGGCGTTGGCCATCCGCTCGACCGGCTTGCCGTCATAGAGGGCCGCAAGAGGAGTCAGGACCGTCTTCATCTCCTCTATCAGCAGGCGCGCCGAGGCCCCACCGTCCTGCGACAGCTTGCGGCCAACCAGATCCATGGCCTGGATGCCATTGGTGCCCTCATAGATCGGGGCGATGCGGGCATCGCGGTAGTATTGGGCCGCGCCCGTCTCCTCGATGAAGCCCATGCCGCCGTGGATCTGGATGCCCATCGAGGCGACCTCGACCCCCATGTCGGTTGACCAGGCCTTGGCGATCGGCGTCAGCAGGTCCTCGCGGCCCTTCCACTGGCGGGCGACATCCGGATCGGCCGAGCTACGGGCCAGATCGGCGGCCATGCCGGTCGCCAGACAGATAGCGCGCCCGGCGGCGATCCGGGCCTTCATGACCGACAGGGTGCGGCGCACATCGGGGTGGTCGAGGATCGGGGCCGAGGCCTCGCCGGTCCAGACCGACCGGCCCTGACGGCGGTCCGTGGCATAGGCCAGGGCGTGCTGATAGGCGCGCTCGGCGATGCCCACACCCTCGACGCCCACGGCCACGCGGGCGGCGTTCATCATGGTGAACATATGGGCCAGCCCCTCATTGGGACGGCCGACCAGTTCGGCGGTGGCGCCTTCATAGGCCATGACACAGGTGGGCGAGGCGTGGATGCCCAGCTTGTGTTCGACCCCGACCGGGCGGAAGGCGTTGCGTTCGCCCCGCGAGCCGTCGGCGTTCAGCAGGTATTTGGGCGCCAGGAACAGGCTGATGCCCTTGGGGCCCGGGGGCGCATCGGGCAGGCGGGCGAGGACCATGTGGACGATATTGTCCGTCATGTCGTGGTCGCCCCAGGTGATGTAGATTTTCTGGCCGTTGAGGCTGTAGGTGCCGTCGCCCTTGGGCGTTGCTGTGGCCGTCAGGGCGCCGAGGTCCGAGCCGGCATTGGGCTCGGTCAGGACCATGGCCCCGGTCCATTCGCCGGAGATCAGCTTTTCGAGATAGGTGGTCTTCTGGGCCTCGGTGCCGTGGGCCTCCAGCGCCTCGATGGCCGCCAGCGACAGCATGGGACACAGGCCAAAGGCCATATTGGCCGAGTGCACGGTCTCGAACGCGGCCAGCTCCAGCGCCTTGGGCAGGCCCTGACCGCCGTGCGCCGTCGGGGCGGCCAGCCCCATCCAGCCCCCCTCGATGAAGGTGCGATAGGCCTCGCCAAAGCCCGGCGCGGGAATCACCCCGTCGCCTTCCAGCTTCGAGCCCGCGCGGTCCCCGGACACGTTCAGGGGCGCCAGGGTGCCCTCGGAGACCTGACCGGCGGCCTCGAGCACAGCATCGACCACATCGGCGTCAAGGTCGGGATAGGCCCCGGTGGCCTGAAGGTCCTCAAGGCCGAGGACGTGCTTCAGGGTGAAACCCAGGTCGCGAAGCGGGGCGCGGTAACTCATTGGGACTCCCTTGATCGAACAGGTAGCGATACGATTGCGCCGACACTTGGCCGGGATCGCTGGATTTGCCAAGTTTGGTCCACTGCCGTCACGGAAGGGAAGTCATGGCTGAGCCCCGGAATCGCTACTCGCAGGTCTCGCTGATCCTCCACTGGTTGATCGCCGTGCTGGTGATCGGTCAGATCGCCCTGATCATGCTTAATGATGCGACCGAGGGCGGGCCGTGGATGGGCCTTCACAAGTCGGTCGGCCTGTCGATTCTGGTCCTGACCCTTGTGAGGCTGGGCTGGCGGATCGCCAATCCGGCCATCCCCCTTCCGGCCGAAATGCCCCGCTGGCAAAGGCTATTGGCCCGGGCGACCCATGTGCTGTTCTACGTCGTGCTGATCGGTATGCCGCTGGGCGGCTGGGCGGCGTCCTCGGCGGCCGGTCGCGATATAGCGTGGTTCGGCCTGTTCAACTGGCCGCTGCTGCCGATCTCCGGCGGGCGCGAGGTCGCGGGCCAATTCATGGATGCGCATGAAATGGGCGCCAAGCTGCTGTACGTCCTGCTGGCCCTGCACATCCTTGGGGCGCTGAAGCACCACTTCGTCGACCGTGACAATGTGCTGCACCGGATGCTGCCCTTCATCTCCCGCCGACCGTGAGTGATCGGGTTGCGGAGGCCGCAGCGGCCCTGTCGCGCGGTGATCTGGTGCTGCTGCCGACCGAGACGGTCTATGGGCTGGCCGCCGATGCGGCGAATGCCGAGGCGGTGGCCCGGATCTTTGCCGCCAAGGGCCGCCCGCGCTTCAACCCCCTGATCGCCCATGTGGACAGCGCCCTGGCCGCCGCGCGGGTGGGTGTGATGACGCCGATTGCCGAGGCTCTCGCCGCGCGCTTCTGGCCTGGTCCGCTGACGCTCGTGCTGCAGGCCCTGCCGGACAGTTCGGTCTGTGACCTCGCGCGGGCGGGGCTGGACAGTGTGGCGGTGCGGGTACCTGGACATCCGCTGGCCCGGGGCGTCATAGAGGCATTCGGCGGCCCCGTCGTCGCCCCCTCGGCCAACCGGTCGGGGCGGCCCAGTCCGACAACGTATCGCGATGCCGTCGAGGAGACCGGTGCGGCAACCGCGGTTGCGCTGGACGGCGGAGGCTGCATGGTCGGGCTGGAGAGCACCGTCGTGTCGCTGCTGAGGGATCGTCCCCGGCTGCTGCGTCCGGGCAGCGTCACGCGTGCAGACCTCGAGGCCGTGATCGGCCCGCTGGAGGCCGACGCGGGCGAGGGGCACCGGTCGCCCGGGCGTCTGACCCTGCACTATGCGCCCGACGCGCCGGTCCGGATCGAGGCCGCAGATGCCGCTCCGGGCGAGATCCTGCTGGGCTTCGGCCCCGGCGTCGGCGATTCGCGCTGGAGCCTCAGTCCCTCAGGCGATCTGACCGAGGCGGCTGCGCGCCTGTTCCGCCTGTTGCGCGAGGCCGACCGTGAGCATCCAACCGGGATTGCCGTGTCGCCGATTCCCGACACGGGGCTGGGTGAAGCCATCAACGACCGCTTGCGCCGGGCTGCAGGGTTCGTCGGTTAGAGGAAACGAGCCTTGAGATCGACGCTGGGCGTCCTGCCGACGTGGGCCAGACAGTCGCTGATCCAGACGTCCGCCGCTGCCCGGCCCTTGTCCTTCAGCCGGTTGAGGAAGGTCCATTCCGTGTCGAATTTCGACCGTAGCGGCAGGTCCGACAGATGGGTGTCAGCCTCGATGGCGTGCATCCGCAGCTTGCGATAGCCGTCGTCGCCGGTCTGGTTCAGCCGCCCGGCCTCAATCAGGTCCTGAACGAAGGCGACGGCCCGCAGTTCGGCCACCAGCGGGGCGTTGAAGACGATCTCGTTCAGACGATCCATGATCACATCGGCGTCCCGGGGCGTCTCGTCCCGCTGGAACGGGTTGAGCGGCAGCAGCAGGATATCATCGGGGGTCGAGGCATAGAACAGCGGCCACAGCGGCGGATTGGCCAGATAGCCCCCGTCCCAATAGGGCTCGCCCTCGATCTCGACCGCCTGGAACAGGTGCGGCAGACAGGCCGAGGCCAGCAGCACATCCGCGGTCAGTTCGGCATTGTCGAACAGACGAACGCGGCCCTGTTTGACCGCCGTCGTGGCCACGAACAGCTGGATGTCAGATCCCCGGACTGCCTCGAAATCGACGACCGCGTCCAGAACTCGTCGAAGAGGATTGAGGTTGAACGGATTGAATTGATAGGGCGACATGGTCATCGCCAGGCTTTCGGCGGACCGCCACAGCGGCGTATCCTTCATCCAGGCCGGGCTGAAGGTTGCGCTCCAGATCGAGCTGTCGCCAAAGACGTTGCGGCCACCGGACAGATTGATCTCGCGCCACAGCTTGTCCAACGCCTTCCGGGCCCCGTCGAAGCCTCCAGCCTCGAGACCGGAAATCAGCGCGGCGGCGTTCATGGCACCGGCCGAGGCGCAGGTCACGGCGCGGTAATCCAGCGCCTCAGTCTCCAGCAACCGGTCCAGCACACCCCACTGGAAGGCCCCATGCGAGCCTCCGCCCTGCAGGGCCAGGCAGACCGGCGGAGGAGGGGCCTTGCGCGCCATCCGGCCTATTGCGCCGTCCAGCCACCGTCGATCGAGAAGGCGGTGCCGTTGGCGGACGCCCCGAGGTCGGAGACCAGATAGAGGAAGATGCCGACCAGCTCATCGGTCGTCACAAACCGCTTGGTCGGCTGGGACTTGAGGATGATCTCTTCGAGCACGCGGTCCTTTGAGATGCCGTGGGTGCGGGCCTGATCGACGATCTGCTTGTCGACGATCGGCGTCTCGACAAAGCCGGGGCAGATGGCGTTGCAGGTGATCCCCTCGCGCGCCAGTTCCAGCCCGACGGTCTTGGTCAGGCCGATCACGCCGTGCTTGGCGGCGACATAGGCGGACTTGAAGGGGCTGGCCACCAGACCGTGAGCCGAGGCGACATTGATGATCCGGCCGCGGCCCTGGGCCTTCATGATCGGCACCGCCGCCCGCGTGGCATAGAAGGCCGACGACAGGTTGATGGCGAGGATCTGTTCCCACTTGTCGGCGGGAAATTTCTCGATGGCCTCGACGTGCTGGACGCCGGCGTTGTTGACCAGAATGTCCAGCCGTCCCAACTCGTGCTTGGCAAAGGCCACCATGTCGGCGACCTCTTCGCCGTGACGCATGTCGGCCCCGTGATAGCGGACGCGCACGCCACAGGCGGCCTCCATCTCGGCGCGATTGCGCTCGATCTCGGACGGGTCACCCAGACCGTTCAGCACCACATCGCCGCCGCGCGCAGCCACAGCCCGGGCCAGAGCCAGCCCAATCCCGGAGGTCGACCCCGTGATCACCGCGACCTGGCCGCGCAGGTCATTCATGTCGCGCGGGCGGGCCTGTTCGGACTCTGCCTTGTCACCGCGCTTGGGCCACTGGAACATCGAATGCCTATTCGTGAGTGAAACGTGGCGTGATCTATAGCGGGTGATGCTGCGGTGCGCCACGCGGCGATGTCAGGAATTTCCTGTTCGGGTGAATATCCAGTCGTTCTCGGTCGACGGGCTGGCCTGAAAGCCATAGCCGTCGCTGTTAAAGGCCTTGAGATCCTCGGCCCGATCGATGCGATTTTCGATGGCGTAGCGCGCCATCGTGCCGCGCGCCTTCTTGGCAAAGAAGGAGATGATCCGGCTTTCGCCGTCCTTCTCTTCGCGGAAGTGGATGTTGACTACCGGCAGCTTCAGCGCCTTGGCGTCCACGGCACCGAAATACTCCTGGCTGGCCAGATTGACGAGGGTCGGATCAGCATGGCCCTCGGCATCGGCGTTGAGGGCCTTGGAGATCCGGTCGCCCCAGAAGTCGTAAAGGCTCGACCCCCGGCGGGTCTTCAGCCGCGTGCCCATCTCAAGCCGATAGGGTTGGATCCGGTCCAGAGGCCTAAGCAAGCCGTACAGGCCGGAGAGAATACGCAGATGGCACTGGGCCCAGCCCAGATCGTCTGCGGCAAGGCTGCGGGCGTCTAGGCCCTGATAGACATCGCCGGCGAAGGCGAGGGCGGCCTGCAGGCCCTCTTCACTGTCGGGGTCAAAGGCCTTGAACCGGACCTGATTCAGTTTGGCCAGATCGGCCGAGATGCCCATCAGCCGCCGAAGGTCGGCCTGGGTCTGGCGCCGCGCCGTCACCGACAGGCTGTGGACGTCGTCGGTCATCCGATGCGCCGTTGCGGGCACCTCGGTTGCGGGGTCTGAGAAGTCCAGCCGCTTGGCCGGAGACAGGATCATCAGCACATCGGGTCTCCCTCTGACGGGGGCTGACTTAGTCAGGTTCGTCCGGGAATGAAACCGGCGGCAGTCCGTCGCAGGGGGTCAGAACAGGACGCCGGGGTTGAGGGTCCCCAGCGGGTCCAGCGCCTGGCGCACGGCACGCATGGCATCCAGTTCGACCTCCGATTTGTAGCGGCGTGCCTCGTCGGTCTTCAGCCGCCCCAGGCCATGCTCGGCCGAGATGGAGCCGTCATAGCGCGCGACGATGTCGTGGACGATCCGCGACCCGGCTTCCCAGCGGGCCAGAAACGCTTTCAGGTCCGCGCCTTCGGGACACAGGACGTCATAGTGGAGGTTGCCGTCGCCGACGTGGCCGAAGACGCTGATCCGGGCGCCGGGCTCAAAGGCCTCGACGGCTGCCGAGGCCTCCTCGATGAAGTCTGCAATCTGCGAGACGGGCACGGAGACGTCGTGCTTCCAGCCGCCGCCCTCGGGCTTCAGCCCTGCCGACTGTTCCTCCCGCAGCCGCCAGAAGGCCGCAGCCTGGGTCTGGTTAGCAGCTATGGCGGCATCCTGGATCAGGCCATCCTCGAAGGCCCCGGCCAGCAGCCGTTCCAGCGCCGCAGGAGCTGTGTCGGCATCGCCCGACCCCAGTTCGATCAGCACCGACCAGGGCGGCGCGCTCTCCAGCGGCTCCCGCGTGTCCGGAATCCATTTCAGGACCAACTCGGTGCCGAGCCGCTTCATCAGTTCGAAAGCCTCAACGCCGCCGCCCGACTCGGCCTTCGCGCGGGCGAGCAGTGCGACCGCCTGCTGCGGCGTGTCCAGCCCAACCATGGCCGTGGCTCGCCCCCGCAGAACCGGCGACAGCTTGAGGGTCGCGGCTGTGATGATGCCCAACGTCCCCTCGGCCCCGATCAAGAGCTGCTTGAGGTCATAGCCGGTGTTGTCCTTCCGCAGCCGTTTAAGGCCATTGAACACCCGCCCGTCTGCCAGCACGGCCTCGATCCCCAGCACCAGATCGCGCGCCATGCCATAGCGCAGCACCGACGTGCCGCCCGCATTGGTCGACAGCACCCCGCCGACGGTCGCCGTACCCTCCGAGGCGAGGCTGAGCGGAAAGCGCCGCTGGACCGCCAGTGCTGCCTGCTGGGCTTCGTGCAGGGTCACCCCCGCTTCGACCGTCAAGGCGTCATCGAGAGGGCTGACGTCTCGAATGGCGCGCAGACGGCGGGTGGTCAGCAGGACCTCGCCCATCGGGATCTGGCCGCCGACCAGGCCCGTGTTGCCGCCCTGGGGGGTGATCGCCACCCGATGCCGCGCACAGATGGCGACCACGGCAGCAACCTCGGCTGTCGAGCCCGGCTGCAGCAACAGGGGGGTGTGGCCCTGCCAGCGATCCCGCCATTCTCGCAGATAGGGGGCGAGGGTATCGGCATCCTCGCTCCACCCCTTGGGGCCGAGGGCCTGCTTCAACTCGGAGATCGCCATGGGGGAGGGGACAGCCATATCCGCTTGTCTCAGATGCCGGGGCCGGGGAAAAGGGCGGATGTCTGATCCGTCACCGACCGACTGTCGTCCCATGGCTGCGCCGGTCGCGGCCGTGGGGGTGATCTGCTTGCGCGGCGATCAGGTCCTGCTGATTCGGCGGGGCCAGCCCCCGCGACTGGGCGAGTGGAGCCTGCCGGGCGGGCGGGTCGAGCCCGGAGAGACCCTGCGCGACGCCGCCTTGCGTGAACTGGCCGAGGAAACCGGAGTCGAGGCGGACCTTGGCCCGCTGGTCGATGTGGTCGACGGCATTTTCCCCGAGAGTGGACGCCACTATGTGCTGATCGACTTCCTCGCGCGCTGGACGTCGGGCGAGCCGGTTGCCGGAGACGACGCTGCTGATGCTCGCTTCTGGCCGCTGGACGAGGTCGAGCAACACGTCGCCTGGGCTGAGACGATCCGCGTCATCCGGCTGGCGGTGGCGCGGCTCGCGGCAGAGTGATGCACCCTTGTCCGGTTTCTGTGGCGGGGCGGCGTATTACCGCCTAGCCTGTCGCAAACACAGGGAGACGCGTGGCTGATGCAAATCTTGGATATCTTTGGAATCGTGGTCGTCGTCTTTGCGGTGATCCTGCTCTTCAGCGTGATCAAGATCGTGCCGCAGGGCCGGGAGTTCACGGTCGAGCGCTTCGGCAAATACACCAAGACCCTGTCGCCCGGCATCAGCCTGCTGACCCCGTTCGTCGAGCGCATCGGGCGCCGCATGAACATGATGGAGCAGGTCCTCGACGTCCCCCAGCAGGAGGTCATCACCAAGGACAACGCCATGGTGAAGGTCGACGCCATCGTCTTCATCCAGGTGATGAGTGCCTCGGCCGCGGCCTATCGGGTTGAGGACCTGCCCTATGCCATCACCCAGCTGTGCTCGACCAACCTCAGGACCGTGATCGGCTCGATGGAGCTGGACGAGGTCCTGTTCCAGCGCGACAGCATCAACAGCCGCCTGCTGACGGTTATCGACGCGGCGACCGAGCCCTGGGGCGTCAAGGTCAACCGCATCGAGATCAAGGACCTGACCCCGCCGGTCGACATCACCAATGCCATGGCCCGCCAGATGAAGGCAGAGCGCGAGCGCCGCGCCGTCATCACCGAGGCGGACGGCGAGAAGCAGGCCGCCATCGCCCGCGCCGAGGGGGCCAAGCAATCGGCCATCCTCGAGGCCGAGGGCCGCCGCGAGGCCGCGTTCCGCGACGCCGAGGCCCGTGAACGCGAGGCCGAGGCCGAGGCCAAGGCCACCGCCATGGTGTCGCAGGCCATCGCCGCCGGTGACGTCAACGCCATCAACTACTTCATCGCCCAGAAGTATGTGGAAGCCTTCGCCGAACTGGCCCGGAGCCCGCAGCAACGGACCGTCATCGTTCCCGCCGAGATGTCCGGCCTGGTCGGCACCCTGGCCGGGGTTGGCGAGCTGGTGGGCCTGGCCCGCGAGCAACAGACCCGCACGCCGCCGACCGCGCCGCAACCGCAGCGGACCGCCGCGCCGCGCACCCCGCCGACCCGCCCCGCCGGGGGTGGTTCGGTGCCCCGTACCTGACGGCAGGACAGACGCACATGGACGCGCTCATTTCGCTTCACGCCAGCCAGCCGTGGTGGATATGGCTGGGCCTTGGCCTCGTACTGCTGGCCGTGGAGTCAGCCCTGTCGAGCGAGTGGCTGCTGTGGCCGGCAGTTTCGGCCGGGATCGTCGCGGTGCTGACGGCCATCGGCCTGCGCTACGGCTTTGCGGTCGAGATCATCGCCTTTGGCCTGCTGACGGCAGGACTGACTCTTCTGTCGAACCGGCTGATCAAGCGGATGAACCCGGTCGACATGCCCGATATCAACGACCGGGATTCGCGGCTGATCGGACAGCAGGCCCAGGTCATCACGCCGTTTCTGGACGGGCGGGGCCGGGTGTTCATCTCGGGCTCCGAGTGGGCCGCCGAGCTGGAGGGCGAGGCTTCTCCGGCTATCGGCTCGCGCGTCGTTGTCGAGGCCATCCAGGGCGCTCGGCTGAAGGTCCGCGCCCCCTGAACAGCAAAAGGCCCGCTCCCTCCGAAGAGAGGGCGAGCCCCGAAAACATCGGATAAAACCGAGGTTTAGGCTTGGACTTGCAGTTGTCCGGCCGACGTCTTGCCGCTGCGCTGATCGCGCTCCAGCTCGTACGAGACCGTCTGGCCTTCATTCAGCGAGCCGAGGCCCGCACGCTCGACGGCCGAGATGTGGACGAACACGTCCGTGCCGCCGTCGTTGGGTTGGATGAAGCCGAAGCCCTTGGTGGTGTTGAACCATTTAACAGTGCCGGTAGCCATGTTGAGACCTCCGTTGGCGTTGGCCCGGAGAAACACTCTCTGGGCCCGTCGTGTCTGAGGTAACGGCTTATCTCGATGCGTCGCAAAGTAGAAAAAGGGCGTTGCGCAGAGATGTTGACCCGCGCCTTATGCGCCGGAACCCGGGCGAAAGCAAGGCCTGGGCCAAAAAGGGGCCTTGGCGCTCTGCGGAAGTGGACATCAGTGCGGACGGTCCGCGATGTCGAAAGCCACGGAGATACGATCGAACTCACAACCAGTCGGCAGGGTTTCATGGGGCACGAACGACGGGAACAACAATAACATGCCAGGCTTGGGGGTGATCCGGACGGTCGGCCACGGCGGCGCGACGCCGGCCCATTCCGGCAGCCCGCCCAGCACGATCCCCCCGGGCAGAGCCTCCGCGTCAGCGGATGTGTCGGGCACGCTCACATAATAGACGCCTGTCAGCCAGCGGCCGGGGTGGTGATGAAGCCGTTGGTAGCCGTCACCCCGGAACATCAGTGCCCAGGGCGTGAAGGTGGCGCTGGCAGGCCTTGTGGCAACGAAGGGGTGGTCGCCGGACAGGTCACCTGCATAGCCCGAGACCGCGTTACGGATGGCCTCGACCAGAGCCGGGGCGGCGACGTCATCCGACGCGGGAAAGACGCGGGTGCGCAGCCCGCCGCGGCTGGCATGGCCGACGGGGTCTGTGTGCAAGTCGGGGTTCGCCTTGATCTCGGCCGTCAGTGCGCGGTGGAAGGCGTCTGTATCCGCAAACCCGGCGGGGACGGGCAGAACCGTCGACTGCAGAAAGCGGTCGATCCCCATGATCGCGGTCGCCTCATCGCCCCGTCCCATCTGAGCGAGAGCGACGGCCTTGTAGTAGAGGGCGTGCGACGCCCCGGGAGCTATGGAGAGCGTCGCATTGGCCATCTCGAGCAGGTCGCCGGGCTTGCCTCTCGCCCTCATGGCGCGGGCATCAAGCAGATCGACGTGAGCCGGATCGAGTGACGCCACCGCATCTTCGAACGTCGCGGCTTCAGCCACGCGACCCTGCCGAATCAGGATCGTGAAGGACAGCAGGGTAGCCCAGTCCCGGTCAGACCACGCACGGGCCACGGCAAGGGCCCCCTCCAACTCGCCCGCCCGGAACAGGGTCCGGGCCAGCAGGCCATGCAAGGCCTCATGTCCGGGGAACCGGCCACATGCCGCGGCAAGAACTGACCGGGCTTCAGCCTGCAGCCCAGCACTTTCCAGCGCCTCCGCCAGGGCAGCATGTACAGAGGGCTTTTCGTGAAAGCGTTCCGCGGCTCCGCGCGTCAGTTCGACCCACGCCAACCGGCGTTGCCGGGACTCAGTACCGACCCACCGGATAGGGCTCATGCCCCGGAATCAGGAAGTGAACGAGCCGTCCGGCGTGACGAAGTCAGCGCCCTCAGCCGACAAGGCCTGGAGCTTTACCAGCTCGGGCTTTTGCCACTCGGCCGCCGCCTGCGAGTCGCAGCCTTGGACAGATTTCGCCGTGGACTCAATATCCTGCATGGAAAATCTCGCGTTTCTAATCCGTGGGCGATCATCATGTACGGTCTCGGGACAGCCGGTCAAGGTCCCGTCGGCGGTTCTTCACAACAGCGTCGGCTGGACCGTCTTGCCGTCGCCCGCCGGAGCTTTCCTGCCGCGACGCCCGATCTCGGTCGCGGCGCTGAAGCGGATGTCGATGTCCCGGTCGCGGGCGAGGGTCGCCAGCACCGTATCGCTCAGGCACGACCACGGCTGGCCCCGGTGCGCGCCACTCGGCACACGGGGCAGCAGGCCGGGCTCGCGGCTCCACTCCAGCAGCTGCTCCAGCGACACGGTGTTCAGCATGTCGCGCAGATGGTGGGCGGTGACATAGGCGTCGGGCAGGGCCCTGTGGGCGGGCAGGCCCTTGTCGTGGTCCAGCCCCTCGGGCCGACGCAGATAGCGTAACATCTGGTTGGAAAGCGGCAGGTTACGAAGGCTAGTCTAGGCCCGGCCGGAAAGCCTTACAGGCTAGGGTTTTGAGCCAAGCGTTACCGAGGTCCGGCGCGCCAACCCAGCCTCTTCCCAGACTGGCCTGAAGGGGTGGCGGGGACGTTTCCTAAGTTGCGCGGCTTAACGTGGGAAACCCGGAAATTGTCACCTGCGCCATACCTGCGAGCGCGGGTGCAAGGCCGGGACGGCAATCGACCAGACTGGCCTGTCACGCCACTTATGGCTCCGCCGACGGTTCCCCTGCTATCCTCGGCATTCATGCTTCAGATCACCGAAGGGCCGTCATTGCGGCGAGCTGGAAAACGTCCGTCCCGTCACGCAGTGGGACGCAAAGCCCTGCTGTTCCTCGGCCGGATCTGGCTCAATCTTTAAGCGTGACACGCGGTCTTCTGTTCGAGCTCAGATCGTTCCATGGCCTCGTTAATCGCAGCGAACAGGGTCTCGGCGGTGATCGGCTTAGCGAGGTGGACGTCAGCGCCTGCGGCCCGGCTGGCCTCAACATGCTCCCGCATCGCATTGGCTGTCATCATCACAATCGGAATCTCTCGGCAGGGTGATGATGGCCCACGTATCATCTGCACGGCTTTGAGGCCGTCCATGACCGGCATCTGCATATCCATAAGGATAATGTCGAAGCTCGTTGCGAACGCTGCGTCTACAGCCTCCTGGCCATCGACCACACTGACAACCTCGGCCACACCAGCCAACATCAGCTCCGCTACCTTGCGGTTCGTGGGATGATCATCAGCGACGAGCACGCGCAGGAGCCGTTCCGAGGGCTCGATTACCGTAGCGTTCTCGCTCGTGCTTCTCGGGGCGGTGGTGAGTTCAAGCGGCAGCTCGAACCAGAAGGTCGACCCTATACCCGGCTGGCTTTCGCAATCCAGCACGCCCCCCATTAGCTCCACCAGATTTCGACAGATGGACAAGCCGAGCCCGGTGCCGCCGAATTTACGGGTGATCGTCTCATCCGCCTGTTGGAAACGGTCAAACAGCCGGTTTTTGGATTCCGGCGCGAAGCCGATCCCTGTGTCCGACACCGAAAAACGCACCAATCCCCCGGGCGTTTTCTCGACCGACAGAACAATTTTTCCGGCGGAAGTGAATTTGGAGGAGTTGCTGAGGAAATTACCCAGAACCTGTCGGAGTCGCAGCAAGTCTCCAATGTAATACCTGCCGACATTATCGGCAATTTTGCTTTCGTATATTACATTCGAATTCTCGCTCTGAAGTCGACACTTTTCGATATTGAACGAAACTAACTCATTCAAATCGAACGCATCGTTCGTTATATTAAGCTCGCCCACATCGATCTTCGCCGTGTCCAAAAGGTCCGACAGCAAAGCCGTGAGCGTTTCGCCGGACGAGCGAATGATCTCCAGCAGTTCAAGCTGGTCGTGCCGGTTACATTTGCGCTTCAGAATGTCGGAGGCCGCGACGATTCCATTCAGTGGCGTACGAAGTTCGTGGCTCATGTTTGCCAAGAATGCTGATTTTGCTCGCCCGGAAGCCTCGGCTGCGGTCAGCGCAGCTTGCAGCGCGATATTCATCTTGTGCTGATCGGTCACGTCCTCACTGACCGTGACAATATAGGCGGGCTTATCCTCGTCGAACGTCGCGACCTTCCGCGTCGTCCAAAACTGTTCACCAGCATTCATGGTCGTAACCAGTGCGGCCTGTTCGACCTTCATCTCCCGGGTAAGAATGACCTCCTGATCTTCGTCCCAGGACCGCTTCGCTTCTTCGGCGGGGAATAGTTCATGAACTGTCTTCCCAACGGCCTCGTCCGACGACAGGCCCGTAGCGATCTCTGCTGTCTTATTGATAAGGACAAACTTGCCGGTCTCGGCTTCTTTGACGACCAAGAGGACCGGCATCATGTCCATGATCGTGCTGTAGAATTTCTCCTTTCTCGCAACCGACCGCCGATCGTTTTCGGAGCGCCGCTCCATATCGGTCAATCGCGACGAGGTTTCGGACAGCCGCCGCTCAATCTCGGCCGTCGCCAGCTGTGCGGCATGTCGATCTATGATGTTTGAAGCGAGGATCGAGAGGTTTTGAACCGAATGTAGCTGTAACCCCGTCGGCGATCTGGCGTCGCGATGATAGATCGCGATTACGCCCAGGACTCGTCCGGCCATGCCGCGGATAGGCTGCGACCAGCAGGCCCGCACACCAATCTTCTCCGCTAGGGGTTTGACGTTGGTCCACAGCGGATCGGATTGAATATCCTCGACAACGACGAGGCGGTTTCCGTAGGCCGCGGTACCGCAGGGTCCAGCATCCGGACCAACCGCTGATCCGCTCACCGCCTGGTCGAAGGCGTCCGGCAGGCTCGGCGATGCGCCCGAAAGCAGATGCTCGCCGGTCTCATCCATCAGCATGATACTGACCAGAGATTCGGGATGAATCTGTTCGGCATGCCTCACCAAGGCTTCCAGTGAATCCGACAGAGACAGGTCCGGGGCAAGCCCCTCCAGCGAAAATGTCGGCGAGGTCTGGCGCGAAACGGCGCCCCGATTCTCCGCCGCGGCGGCTCGACGGTTCGACTCGGTGTCCAATAGACTTCTCCGCCCGGCGCACTTCACGGTGAAAAGAACACGCCAACTGCCAAGGTTAGGTTAATCGCCTGAATCGAGACAACACGTGATACGGGTGACCGGGGTGGGGTCTGCTCTTGCGTGAACCGTGTCCGCTTCATGCTCTCCGATCTTTCGTGCCCCCCCGGGGGGGGGCTGGATCAAGTCACGTCAAACGCCGCCAAGAAAATAACGGGGCACGGAGTCCGTAGCCGCCAAGTCAAAGGCGAAATGTCCCACCATCATCGCGGCGAGCGTCATCAGAATGACGATCCATAATGCCAGTATCCCGCCAGTGAGGCGCCAGCTCTTGGGCGGTAGTCCCTGCATCAGAAACATCACGATCCCCGCGACGTTGATACACACAAGGTTGACCGCGAACAGAAACAGGGCGTCCACGGACGCCAGGGGATAGCCCGCGCCTGCATAGATTCCCGCAGCCGAAAGTGGCGGAACGAGCGCGACAGCAATCATCACCCCGACCAGCGAAAGTGAGCTCCCCCGGCTGAACGCGAGCACGCCGGCGGCCCCGCAGGCCAGCGCCAGCGCGATGTCGGCCATGTGCACGACGGTGCGGTTACTCAATTCAGGAACCGCGGGATCGATGGCGACCGTCGCGCCGATGAGAAACCCGATCAGCACGGCCAAGACGCACCCTACAGCAAGCGTTGCTGCGGCCCTGACGCCCAGCTGTCGGTTTCCCACCGTCGTCGCGAGGGCGAGTCCCATGCTGGGCCCCAACAGCGGCGCAATGATCATGGCGCCGATCACCACCGCAGTCTGTCCGCTACGCATTCCAAGCGCCGCGATGACGGACGACAGGGTGACGGTCAGGAGATAGCTGGGCCGGACGTGGAGGCTTTCCTCGATATCATCGTAGAGCTCGTCCGTGCTGATGCGATCGCGACTAAAGAAGTGCTCGAGGGCCGAAGGGCGGGGCCGGTCGCCGGACTCAGCCAGTTCTGAGGCGGCGGTTTCCTCGATCGGCGGCAGTACCGCCTCCAGTTGCGCCACATAGGCGGTGAACGTGGGGATCCTTCCGAAGGCCAGGTTCATCTCATCCAGCAAGCGCTCGGTGTACCGCTGCTGCACCAGACAGCTGAATTTCTCCTGCCCACCGGGAACGGTTTCGCGCCAAAATCGCCGGCAATGGCGCGGCAAAATTTCTAGGAGCCGATCAATTTCAGTCTCGGTCAGAAATATGTCGACCAGACGCGCGGCCATCAGAATCTTCCCATCTGGGTGTTCATCCTCAAGGTGAGGTGGGCTGGATCGTATCTGAAGCGATCTGGGTAGTCAGCCCAAGCCTAGCAGTTGGTCCGTATGGGAGGCAGCGTATAATCGAGCGGAGAACTCCCGAGGTCCAATCCGACCACGAGAAAGCTAGGAGCGGCGGTTCAAGTCGCAAGCCTTAGCCCAGAGCTTCCTCACCACCTACGCAGCGATCTACATCACGTTCGACATCCAGCGGCATCTGACCTGCAGCCCCCTTCGACGTTTCCGCGCCGACGCTGGCCCGGTCTGGGCGACGTTGGTCGCCTGATTTCAGGCAGGGTGGGGCAGGTTTCGACTTGGCGTAGTTAGCCTGTCAATGCCTCCGCGACGAAGCCGTCCGCGCGGCCAAGCCAAGATGAGAGAAGTAGATTGCCACGGCCAAGGTTTGACCGGAAGATGGCCTCTGCGGAGGATCCGATGGGTCAGAGTTGTATGACGAGATCTGACATTGCGTCGTGAAGACCGAAGCCGATCGCGGGGGAACCTCAGCCTTTGGGCCGCCTGCGCCCTTTTTCTCGGCTGGCTGGCCCTTGATGGAGCGGTGGCGCATGGCACGCCGCGCACAATCCCGCAGAACACAACGTTCCCTGCAGCAGGGCCTGTATCTGCCGAAGTCGAGTCTGATGAAGCCGCGATAGACGATGACGGTAATCGTGCACGACGAGAAGCAGCGGCACGGGCGCGCGCGGCAGCGGAGGCAAGTCGGGAAGCTGAAAGGCAGCGCCTAGCGGAATATGAGCTGGCGCTTGACGCGGCGGAATCGTCGCTTGACCGTGCTCACGGCCGACGAACTGCAGACGAAGAGGCAGTTCTGGGCCTGCGACAGCAGGCATTGGAGGCGCGAGTCAGTCCCGTCACGGCTGACAGGGTCTACGACGAGTTGCGGGCCGAGCTCCGCTCGACACGAAGGCAGCTGTCTGTTGCGCTCACGGCGCTTGATGGCGGTGAACAGTTTCCAACCCCGCCGATCCCGGTGGCGCAGCCGCCCGAGGGCGTGTCGACGGGATCGGCGAAGGCGCGGGAGCACAGTCTGCGTCTAAGGCGCGACCAGCTATTGCAGAGGACTCGGGACGAACAACGCACAGATGCCCGCCTCTTGTTGGAGAGACTGACCCTTCTGAACGAGGCCCGGCTCGAGCTGCTCCCCTATCTGAGTCCCCAGAAGCGCCAACTGGTGACCGGGCTTTCATTGTCAGCCTGGGATCAGGTTGCTGCGGAACTGGGGCACCTAGCTCTGATCGTGCGGTACCATGCGGTGGTTCGCGTTCACACCCTCAGGGCCGGAGTGTCCAGCTCGGATGTTCTGCCTTTGGTGACGCGCCTGGTGGGGTTGCTGTTTCTCTCGGCAATCGCCGTTGCGGGTTTCCTGCTTTGGCGAGCGAACATGCGCCGGCTGATACCCGCCTGGGAGCAGAACGTCCGGGATAACAACCTTGCAGCGCTCCGGGCGTCTCCCGATTTTCGTCTCTGGCTTCTGCAGTTGGTATCCTCCCTGCGTAGCCCGCTCGAGTGGATCGCCCTGGCGCTCGTCCTGCGTTGGCTTCTACCCGACGACATCAGAGCCCTGCCGGAAGTTCAAATTGCTGGGTTGGTCATCGCGGCGTTCTTGATCGCTGCACTTGCTGCCCGAGTCCTTGATTTTACGTTTGGCGGGGGGAGCGCCCAATGGGTGCGCAAGGCTCGCGAGTTGGGGCCATTGCGCCTCAAGTCGATGCGATTGGTTGCGAACGTCGTCGTCACCCTGGCCTTGGCATTGACGGTCACCGCACGACTTGTTGGGCAGGGGGCAGTCTATCGCTGGGTTGAGGCGTTGGGCTGGCTTGTGGCGACTGTGGTCGCGGTTACGCTGGTTTATCGATGGAGGCATGTCACCTACGACCGGATTGAGCGTCAGCGTCGGCCAGGCCCCCTGTCGAAATGGATGCTGGCCAACCGATCAGGGCGCATGGCTCCTGCGGCTCTGCTCGTTGGAACCGTTGTCGTGGTGGGCCGTGCTCTCACTCGAAGGGCGAAATCCGTTGGCGGACGCTTTGCCGCTGTCCGGCGTGGGTTCGCCTACCTGTTTCGGCAGGAGCTGAGCCGCACCGACCGCAGAGCGGTTTCGGACCTTGTCGGCCTTGGGCCGCCGCTGGCCGAGGCACTCTCCCCGGATGTGCATGGGGATGTTTGGATCACGCCGCCTCTGCAAGGTGCGCTCGATCATCTCATCCGGAAACCTGGTCCCGGTCTTGTCGCTCTCGTCGGCGAGAGGGGATCGGGAAAGTCGACCGCGTTGAAATATCTCCACAGACGCCTCGGGAAGGCGAAACTTTGTCAGGCGGTCGATTTGGTCGGATCTGACCAAGGAGTCGACCAAGAGGATGAACACATCGCCATGTTGCTCGACGGCGTCGATGAACTCGTACACTTCGACGTTGGGGGCCTTGCCGATCTGGACGCCTGCCTTGAGCGGGCTCGCAAAACCGCTCACCGAGATCTCTGGGTACTCTCCTTTGACAGCGCAGTATGGCCTCTGATTTGCCGCCTGCGCGACCCAACGACTCTCTTTGCTTCCGTGATCCATGTCCCCCGGTGGTCTGACACGGCTATTTCGGAGATACTGACGGCCCGAAGTCAGCAGGCAGGGATAAGGCCGCGCTACGAGCGACTCGTTGATCACGCATCGGAGCTCGACGATATCGACCTGCTCGAAGCTGTCGAAGCCAAGGCGGCGGCTTTTACGCTGCTGTTATGGGATGCGTCGCGCGGCAATCCTGGTGTCGCGCTCCATTTGTGGCGCTCCGTTCTTGGAACCGACGCCGAAGGGCAGACTTTTGTTCGCCCGTTTCAGCCTGTGTCGGAATTGGCAATCGAACGCCTGCCGCTGGATGCCCTGTTCGTCTACCGGGCAGTATTGCGTCAGCCGGGTGCACCGCTGGAGCAACTCGCCGCCGCCACGCGACTGCCGCCAACTACGGTCACCGATGTTCTCAGAGTTGCGGTTGGTCGAGGGCATATTGAACCTGCGGGAGCCGGTCACCGGGTGTCCTGGAGCTGGTTCAGGGCCGTGACCCGGGGGCTAAACCGTCGTCACCTCGAGGCAGATTCATGACGTTCAGGGCGCAAGTGCAGCTTACTGCTGCTGTCCTTTCAGTCTCCGTCGGCTGGGCTTCCGCGGGTCCGGCAGTCGCGGCTTCCGCTGTAAATCTGGCAGAACTTGCTGGCTTCGTCCGGTGGGGAGGCGTGGCTGCATCCGTAGCGGTGTTTGTCGGAGCCATTCTGGTCCTTCGGGGCCTTACGAGATTGTCCGGCGTGCTGTCTCAGCGTTTCGTCAGCAGACGGCCAGCGATCCAGAAGCTGGAATCAGCTTCCCAGTTCATCGTTTACCTTGTCGCCGTCATCGTTGCCGTTCGCTTGAGCTTGAGGATGGATGCGACTGCTTTGACCGTGATCGGAGGCGGTCTCGCCTTCGCAGTCGGCTTTGCGATGAGAGATCTTATGGCAGCAGTGATAGCGGGCATAATCATAATGTTCGACCGACCATTCCAAGTCGGCGATCGAGTAGAATATGCAGGTCAATACGGAGATGTCATCAAGATCGGCTTGCGGAGCGTCCGCATGAATACACTCGATCATAACGTCATTACGATCCCAAATAACAAAATTCTGACAGATGTGACATCGAGCGGAAACTACGGGGCACTCGAAATGCAGGTCCCCTTCGATATTTTCATTGGGATCGACCAGAACGTTGAGTTGGCCATGGACCTGGTCCAAGAAGCTTGTCTTACCAGTCCCTACGCCTACCTTGACCAGGCGGCGCCAGTGTTGGTTAAGCAGCATATCGAAGGAAATTTCGTGGCCTTCCAGATAAAGGCGCGTCCTTACGTCTTCGAGGCGACACATGAGAAGAAGTTTGAGACTGAGGTGACGCTGCGGGTCCAGCGAGCGTTCAGAGAGCGTGGAATTCATCCGCCGCGAATAAGTCTCGCCAACTGAGACTTCATTTCCGCCTGTCTTAATAGAACGGGGTTCCGGCAGCTCTTAGGGCCCAGCCTGACAATACCGGAGCCCTGAAACGCCTGTATTTTTCCCTGTTGCCAAGGAATTCACGGCGAAACGACACTGGCTTATGGGTGACCAGAGACAGCCCGGCATTTGGCGGGGCTAAGCAGGTGTCATTAGGTCGGTGATGTTTCAGGGAAAATGCGTGGCGGACAGGGTGGGATTCGAACCCACGGTAGGCTTCCACCTACGGCGGTTTTCAAGACCGCTGCCTTAAACCACTCGGCCACCTGTCCCCGGTGTGGGTCGGCGTCATAGCAGGGGGAGGGGGCGTTAACCAAAGAAGAAAATGATGCGGGCATTCTGACGGCCTCAAATTAATTTCGGGGCCGGTGCGTCATGTCCACACCTGTATCTGCGGTTCGTATCCTGACGGTTGTGCTGGCGGGCTTGAGCCTGTCGGCCTGTGGCACGGTGGGGGCCGCTGCGGGCCTGGCGGGGGATGTGGCCGAGGGCGGCTATAACCTGGCGGCGGGTACGGTGCGGCTGGGGGCGCGGGCGACGGGTCTGACCGGCGGGTCGCGGTCCGGGGCCTCGGTCCGGGTCGACAATCCGGCGCCGATCGTGTCGGGGACCATGCGGCCCTATCAGATCCGGGGGCGCTGGTACCATCCGGCCGAGGACGCCGATTATGAAGAGGTCGGCATGGCGTCCTGGTACGGGCCGGGCTTTGACGGGCGGCCGACGGCGACCGGAGAGCGGTTTGACCAGAATGCCCTGACGGCGGCGCACAAGACCCTGCCTCTGCCGGGTCTGGTCGAGGTCACTAATCTGGACAATGGGCGGACCGTGGTGCTGCGGCTGAATGACCGGGGGCCGTTCGTGGACGGGCGGATCATCGACCTGTCGCGCGGGGCGGCGGATGAGCTGGGTCTGCTGCAGAGGGGCGTGGGCCGGGTGCGGGTGCGCTATCTGGGGCCAGCACCGAGGCTCTGACCGTCGCGCCTGTTGAAATCGACGCATCGGGCTTGGTTTCGTCCCGTCATGCCGCCATTCTGGACAGATGACGCGCGGACGGTTCATCACCTTTGAAGGCGGGGAGGGCAGCGGCAAGTCGACCCAGGCGGGGCGGCTGGCCGAGCGGCTGCGCGCGCGGGGCCTCGAGGTCCTGCTGACGCGGGAGCCCGGCGGATCGGCCGGAGCCGAGGCGATTCGTGAACTGGTGGTCAATGGCGAGGGCGAGCGCTGGTCGCCCCAGACCGAGGTGCTGCTGATGTTTGCGGCGCGCAACGACCATCTGGAACGTACCATCCGCCCGGCACTGGCCGCGGGGCACTGGGTCATCTGTGACCGGTTTGCGGACTCCAGCCGGGCCTATCAGGGCGGCGGCGGCGGGGTCGACCGGACCTTTATCGAGGCGCTGGACCAGGCCGTGGTCGGGGCGGACCAGCCGGATCTGACGCTGATCTTTGACCTGCCGGTCGAGGAGGGGCTGGAGCGCGCCTTTGGTCGCGGGCTGTTCGAGACGCGGTTCGAGTCCAAGGGGTTGGCGTTTCACGAGCGGCTGCGGCAGACCTTTCTGGACATCGCCGCCGAGCATGAGGACCGGTGCCGGGTGATCGATGCGCGTGGGACCGAGGATGGCGTGGCGCTGCGCGTCTGGGATGCGATCGAGGCCCGGCTGCCCCTGCCGAAGGTGCCGGCGTGACAGACCATCCGCGCGATCGCTATGACGAGGTCAGCCATGAGGCGGCCGAGCAAGCGTTCGTCGACGCCATGGCGGGCGGGCGGCTGCACCATGGGTGGCTGTTGTGCGGGCCCGAGGGCGTCGGCAAGGCGGGCTTTGCCTATCGCGCGGCGCGACGGCTGTTGGGGGCCGCGCCGGACCCGCAGCGGGGGCCGCTGGGCAGTTCGCCGGGAGACCCGACCAACCAGCTGATCGCCGCCCAGTCGCACCCCGACCTGATGGTGCTGGAGCGGGTGACCGAGGGCACCAAGGCCCGCAAGACCATCTCGGTCGATCAGGCGCGGGAGCTGCCGGGCTTCTTCTCCAAGAGCCCCTCGCGCTCGCAATGGCGGGTGGCGATTGTCGACAGTGCCGATGCCCTGAACGTCAATGCGGCCAATGCCTTGCTGAAGATACTTGAGGAGCCGCCGCAACGCGGTGTGCTGTTCCTCGTGGCCCATGCGCCGGGGCGGCTGCTGCCGACCATCCGCTCGCGGTGCCGGCGACTGAGCTTTCCGATCTGGAGCGAGGACCGGCTGGCGGCGCTGTTGCAGGCACGGCTGGGGCTGGATACGGAACCGGCCCGGGCGGCCGCGCGGGCGGCGGGGGGATCTCCGGGGCGCGCCCTGTCTCTGGCGGGCGATGAGGTGGCGGGCATCGACGCCCTGGTCGGCAGCTGGATGCAGGGGGCCGACATGAGCGCGGTGATCCCGGTTGCCGAAAGCCTGAAGCGCGCCGATGGCGGACCGAAATTCGAGCTGATCCTCGATCGGCTGGCTGCCGCCGTGAAGGGGCGGGCGCTGTCGGGCGGGCCGGGCGCGGATGCCTGGGCCGAGCTGTGGTCCAGCATCCAGACGCGGGCCGACCAGACGGCGGGGCTGAACCTAGACCGGCAGGATATGCTGTTCACCCTGATGGCCGAGCTGGACCGGGCAAGGGCCCGCGCCGCATGCTGATCGACAGCCACGTCAATCTGCACGCGCCCCAATTCGACGAGGACCGCGATGCGGTCATCGCCCGGGCGCGCGAGGCCGGGGTCGGGATGATGGTCGAGATTTCGGACCGGCTGGCGACCTTTGAGGCCACCCACGGCCTCGCCATGGCGCATGACGACATCTGGTGCACCGTCGGGGTGCACCCGCACGAGGCGCGACACTATGAGGATCTGATCGTCGAGCGGCTGGTGGCGCTGGCAGCGCGAGAAAAGGTCGTTGGAATAGGGGAGTGTGGGCTGGACTTCCACTATGACCTCAGTCCGCGTGAGGTTCAGGCAGCCGTGTTTCGCGTGCATATTGAGGCTGCGCGCCGGACGGGTCTGCCGCTCGTGGTGCATACGCGGGAGGCCGATGAGGTCATGGGCCAGATCCTGCGCGAGGAGATGGCGGCTGGACCCTTCAAGCTGCTGATGCACTGCTACACCAGTGGTCCAGAACTGGCGGAACTGGCAGCAGAATTGGGCGCCTGGTTCTCGGTCTCCGGCATTGCGACCTTTAAGGCGGCCGAGGATGTGCGGGCGGTCATCCGCGACATGCCGGGCGACCGGATCATCGTCGAGACCGACTGTCCCTATCTGGCGCCGGTCCCGCACCGGGGGCGGCGGAACGAGCCGGCCTATGTGGGCCATGTCCTGGACAAGCTGGGCGAGATCCGGGGCTGGAGCCGCGAGGAGGCCGAGGCGCGGACGACGGATGCCTTCTTCGCCTTGTTTGACCGCATTCCCCGACCGGAGGGTGCATGAGCCGCGAGCTGGAGATCGTCGTCCTGGGCTGCGGGTCGTCGGGCGGGGTGCCGCGCGGCGACGGCGACTGGGGCGCCTGTGATCCGTCCGAACCGAAGAACCGGCGCATGCGCTGCTCGATGCTGGCGCGGCTGACAGGGGGCGAGGGCGAGACGAAGGCGCTGATCGATACCTCGCCGGACCTGCGCGAGCAGGCGCTGATGACCGGGCTGAAGCGGATCGATGCGGTGCTCTATACCCACGATCACGCTGACCAGACGCACGGGATCGATGATCTGAGGGTGTTCGTGCTGCGCAACCGGGCCCGTATTCCGGCCTGGATGGACACGCCGACCCGGGCGGCCCTCGAGAGCCGGTTCCCCTATATCTTCATGGACCAGCAGGGCTATCCGGCGCTGCTGGAGGCGCGGGACATTCCCCCGCACGGCACGCCCTGGACCGTTGAGGGGGCAGGGGGGTCCATCCCGGTTGTGACCTTTGATCAGGGGCACGGACCGATCCGCTCGGTCGGCTACCGGCTGGGCCCGGTCAGCTATTCCAGCGATGTGGATGCGATGGATGAGGCGGCGCTGGACGCCGTGCGCGGAAGTGACCTCTGGATCGTCGATGCGCTGCGCTGGACCCCGCATCCGACCCACGCCCATGTCGACCGGGCACTGGAGTGGATTGAACGAACGGGTGTCCCGAACGCTCTACTGACCAACCTGCACCTCGACCTCGACTATCGGTCGCTGAAGTCGCGCCTGCCGGCCCATGTCGATGTTGCCCATGACGGATGGACCGCGCGCTTCAGTCTTTGACGAAAGGACTCCCGCGTGGCCCGATATGATGACCTCAAGGCCCTGTTCCTGAACTGCAGCCTGAAGCGGTCCAGCGAGCCCTCGCATACCCAGGCCCTGATGGACGTGGCCATCGCCATCATGAAGGCCAATGGCGTCTCGACGACGACGATCCGCTGCGCCGATCTCGACATGCCGCCGGGCGTCCAGCCGGATATGACCGAACACGGTTTTGAGACCGACGGCTGGCCCAGGGTCCAGAAGCAGGTGATGGATGCCGACATTCTGGTGATCGGCACGCCAATCTGGCTGGGCGACAAGTCCTCGATCTGCACACGCGTGATCGAGCGCCTGTACGGCTATTCGGGCAAGCTGAATGAGGAGGGTCAATATGCCTATTACGGGCGTGTCGGCGGTTGCATTGTCACGGGCAATGAAGACGGCATCAAACATGTCGGCATGAACGTGCTGTATTCCCTGCAACATCTCGGATATGTGATCCCGCCGCAAGCGGACGCCGGATGGATCGGCGAAGCCGGCCCGGGGCCGTCCTATGGCGACGACGGCACGGTCGGTCTCGACAATGAGTTCACCCAGCGCAACACGACCTTCATGGCCTGGAACCTGATGCATCTGGCCCGCATGCTGAAGGACGCGGGTGGCATTCCGGTCCACGGCAACCAGAAGACCGCGTGGGACAAGGGCGAGCGCTTCGACCATCCCAATCCGGAATACCGCTGAGCACGGCTCCAGATTTCTCATAATATATCTTAGGCGATATATGCATACCGGGAAAAGCCCGCCGAAACAGATGTCCGGCGGGCTCCCCTTTTCTCAGGTCAATCAGCTGGCGGCGCTGGCCAGCACTTCGGCGAGCGCCTTCATGCGACTGGCCGCCAGAGGCGCAACGCCCTGGGTTTCCGACGAGGCCGTCAGCGACGCGACAACGGACGCTGCAGCAACTGCATCGATCCGACCGGCACGCCAGCCGTCGATGACCGCCGAGACCTGACCGGCCAGAGCGGCGTCGATCGCGTCGGCGCGCTTCAGCTGGTCCAGATAGGCGCCGGCGACATCCGGAGTGTTGGCCCAGCTGACCCGCGTCTGGGTCTGCGGGTTGATCTCATCCATCATGACGGCCTCGGCAGCCGCGATTTCAGCCGCCGACAGCTGGTCCGACGGGACCAGACGCAGGACGTCGAGGCCCCGGGCGATCTCGCTGGAATAGATGCGGCCGTTGAACCAGTACGCAGACCAGGAACCGCCGATCATCAGACGGTCGCCCAGCGGCCCGCGGTCGAAATAGGCGATTTCCATCGGGTTCATCGGATCGGTGAAATCCATGATGGAGACACCGCCCTGATACCAGGCCTGGACCATCAGGTCGCGGCCCGGGACCGGGATGATATTGCCGTTGTGGGCCACGCAGTTCTCGGCCGCTCCCTGAACCGACGGCAGCTTGTGGAAGGTGCGACCGCGCAGCTCGCCGTTGGTGATGGTGGCGACCAGATTGGCGCCCCAGTTGCCGGGGGCATCGGCCGTACAGCGCGGCGAGGTGCCGCCGCCCCACTCGTCCGTGAAGACCACCTTGGCGCCCGTATTGTCGAAGGTCGCCGAGTGCCAGTAGGCCATGTCCGGGTCAAAGATGTCCGAGATGCGCTGCGGGTTCTTCGGATCGGAGATATCCAGCAGGATGCCGTTGCCCGAGCAGGCGCCGGCGGCCTGGCCGATTTCCGGGAAGACCGTGATGTCGTGGCAGTGGTTGGTGCGCGCTGTGGCCTGACTGGCAACGCCGGCACGACCGCCCATCCACAGACCGGCGATGGCGCCGGTCTCGCGGTCCTCGAAGATGCGCGGGCGGTTGACGATGGCGGCGTCCTGCGGCCGATCCAGCGGCACCTCGATCACGTCGATCGAGTACAGGGCCGTCTCCGGATTAGTGCCCGGCTCTCCATCGGAACAGATCGACAGTTCATCGCTGCGGCGGACGCCCGAGGTGGCCGAGTTGTAGACGTAGAGGATATTGGAATCGGCCGGATTCGGCACCAGCGTATGGGTGTGCGAGCCGCGGCAGGTCTGGACGGCGGCCACCTGTTGCGGAGCCTTGATGTCGCTGATGTCGAAGATCCGCACGCCGCGGAAGCGCTCGGGGTTCACAGCGCCGTCGGCACCCGAAGCGCCGCAGTCGATCCGGCCGTTGTTCTGCTCGACCGACATGAACAGCAGATTGCCGTGGACCGACACATCGCCCTGCCCGCCCGGGCAGACGACCGAGGTCACCAGTTGCGGCTCCCCTCCCCCGCTGATGTCATAGATGTTGAAGCCGTTGAAGTTGCCCACGAACAGCTTGCCGTCCGAGACGGCCATGTCGCTGTTGGCCAGGGCCAGCGGGCTGTAGCGCGGCGGGTTGGCGCGGTAAGCTGCGGCCTCTTCCCGCGTGGTCGGCGGCGCGAAGATGGCGTCCGGATCGAAGAAGCCGGGAGGCGGGGCCAGCGTGTGCTCCAGCGCGAGGCCCGAGCTGGCCTCGGCTGCGTCATAGATGCCCGGTGCGAGCTCGGTGCGTTCGTCGGACGGAATGGTCTGGACCTGGGCCGAGGCGACGCTGGCCCCGAGCAGGACGGCCATGGCGGCGACGGATGAATACAGGGCTTTGCGAACAAACATGGCCGCTCCTCAGGGTCAGAGTTCAGACAGAAGGGATTGCATACGCAGGATTTCGGCCGACTGGTCGGCCACGACGGATGAGGCGAAGTCCGAGAGCATCGGGTCATTGCCGGAGTCGGAATAGGACAGCAGCTCGTCGACCATGTCGAGGGCACCCTGATGGTGCTGGATCATGCCTTCAAGGAACAGGCGATCGAACTCGGGGCCTTCGGCTGCGGCAAGGGCGCGCATCTGGGCGGGCGACAGCATGCCCGGCATGATCGGGACGGTGTCGGGATCGACCGGGGCCGCGCCGTGATCGCCATGGCCGGCGTGGGCGTCGTGCCCCGCGTGCGCATCATGGGACGGTGAGGCCGGCGCTGCGGGCCCGTGACCGGCGTGCAGGTCTGCGGCTTCCAGCGGCAGGCCACGCGACAGCAGCCAGTTCTGCATCAGGTCGATCTCGGCTTCCTGGCTGAGGGCGATGCGGCGGCCGATGGCCCGAACGGCGGGCGAACTGGCCCGGGTCTGCAGCAGTTCGACCATCTCCACGGCCTGACCGTGGTGGACGATCATGTGCTGCATGAAGCGCACGTCTTCGTCGGTGTAGGTGGTGCGGCTGAGGTCGACGGCCTCGGCAGCTGTGATCTGGCGCGAAGCCGCGCCGGGCGCGCCCGGGTTGACGATCGGGGCTGCTGCCGGGTCCTGAACGACCGGGTCCTGGCCGATAATCAGACCGGCCAGGGCAATGCCCAGATAGTGCAACAAGACGCGAACCCTTACCCGTTTCAGACGCGGGGCAGACTAGGTCCGCAAGGGTCGGACACGCAAGGATAAAGGCCCCTGCCCCAACCTTACAAATCGCTCATGTTCGAGGCGGGTGGCGCCGGTCCTAGATGTGGATTACCCGGCCGTAGGCGTCCAGTGCGGCCTCGTGCATGGCTTCGGACATGGTCGGGTGCGGGTAGACGATGCCGTGGATGTCTTCCTCGGTCGCCTCAAGCGTGATGGCGGTGACATAGCCCTGGATCATCTCGGTCACCTCGGCGCCGATCATGTGGGCCCCGATCAGGGCGCCGGTCTTTGCGTCAAAGATCGTCTTGACGAAGCCCTCGGTCTCGCCGGACGCGATGGCCTTGCCGTTCACCTTGAAGGGGAAGCGGCCGATTTTCACCTCGCGCTTCTCCTCTTTCGCCTGCTGCTCGGTGATGCCGACCGAGGCGACCTGGGGCTGGGCATAGGTGCAGCCGGCGATGGGCGAATGGACGTTGGGCGTTTTGAACCCGGCGATATGCTCAGCGGCGTGGATGCCTTCGTGCGAGGCCTTGTGCGCCAGCCAGGGGGCGCCGGCGCAGTCGCCGATGGCGTAGAGGCCCTTCACATTGGTCTGGCAATGACCGTCGATGGTGATGTGGCCCCGGTCCATGTTGACGCCCAGCGCCTCCAGCCCGATGCCGTTGGTGTTGGCTGTGATGCCGACCGCCGAGATGCAGACCTCGGCCTCGAGCGTTTCGTCCCCTTTGGCCGATTTGATCGAAACGGCGACTCCCTTGGTCGATTTTTTCACCGAATTGACCGTGCATCCGACGCGGAATTTCATGCCGCGCTTTTCGAACGCCTTTTGCGCAGCCTTGGACACCTCGATGTCCTCGACCGGCATGATGCGGTCGATGGCCTCGACGACCGTGACCTCGGCGCCGAGCGCCCGATAGAAGCTGCCGAACTCGATGCCGATGGCGCCCGAACCGATCACGACGATGGATTTGGGCATGAATTTCGGCGCCATGGCCTCACGATAGGCCCAGATGCGGTCACCGTCGGCTTCCAGCCCGATCTGGGGAATGGCCTTGGCCCGGGCCCCGACGGCCAGCATGACGGCTTTCGCCTCGACCGTGCGGCTGCCGCCCGCGTTGAGGTCGATGACGACCTTGGGCGCTGTCTTGCCCTTTTCCAGCTTTGCCGTGCCCTCGATGACCTCGATCTTGTTCTTTTTCATCAGGAAACCGACGCCGCTGTTCAGCTGTTTCGCGACGTTCCGCGACCGCTGGATGATGGCGTCGAAGTCGAACCCGACCTTGTCGGCGCTGAGGCCGTAATCCTTGAGGTGCGACAGGCTCTCGTACTTCTCACCCGACTTGAGCAAGGCCTTGGTCGGGATACAGCCCCAGTTCAGGCAGATGCCGCCCAGGTTCTCGCGCTCGATGATGGCGACCTTCTGGCCCAGCTGGCTGGCGCGAATGGCCGCCACATAGCCGCCCGGGCCCGAGCCGATGACGATGAGATCGAAGGTGTCAGCCACAGTGTCGTCCTTACGCCAGCATCGTCACGGGGTTTTCGATCATCGGCTTGAAGGCCTGCAGGAAGCGGGCGCCGATGGCGCCGTCGACCACGCGGTGATCGCAGGTCAGGGTGACGGTCATGACGGTGGCTACCGCCAGGCTGTCGCCACGCACGACGGGGCGCTTCTCCCCTGCCCCCACGCTCATGATCGCGCCCTGGGGCTCGTTGAGGATCGAGGCGAACGACTTGATGCCGAACATGCCGAGGTTCGAGACCGAGAAGGTGCCGCCCTGGAACTCCTCGGGCTTCAGCTTGCGGTCGCGCGCGCGCTTGGCCAGGTCCTTGGACTCGGTGGCGATTTCGGCCAGCGACTTGGTCTCGGCCGCACGAATGATCGGCGTGATCAGGCCGCCGTCGATCGCCACCGCCATGGCGACATCGGCATGATGGTGCATGGCGATGCCTTCGGGCGAATAGCTGGCATTGGCTTCCGGCACGGCCTTCAGGGCCATGGCCACCGCCTTCATGATGAAGTCGTTGACCGAGACCTTGATACCCTGCGGTTCCAGCAGGGCGTTGACCTGGGCGCGAGCGGCCAGCAGTCCGTCGATCTCGCAGTCGATGGTCAGCGGGAAATGCGGCACGTCGCGGAAGCTGTCGGTCAGGCGGCGGGCGATGGCCTTGCGCATGCCGTCCAGCGGGATGAGGTCGTAGCTGCCGTCCGGGATGCCCATCTGGGCCAGGGACTGGACCTTGCGGGGTTCGCCGGCAGTGGCGGCGGCAGTGGTGCTCTTGGCCGTGCCGCCCTTGCCGGCGGATTCGACGTCCGCCTTGACGATACGGCCGTGCGGACCGGTGCCCTTGAGGGTCTTCAGATCCAGACCGGCGTCTTTCGCCAAGCGGCGCGCGAGGGGCGAGGCGAAGATGCGTTCACCGTCCTTGGCCGGTGCGGGCGGCGCCTTGGTGGCCTCCGCCTTTTCTGCCGCAGGTTCAGGCTTCGGCCCAGCCTTGGCGTCTTCCTTTGCGGTCTCGGGCTTTTTCGGCGCGGGCGCGGCGTCGTCTCCGGCCAGACGGGCGATGGGGGTGTTGACCTTCACGCCTTCGGTCCCGGCCTCGACCAGGATTTCAAGCACTTCGCCCTCATCGACCGCCTCGACCTCCATGGTCGCCTTGTCGGTTTCGATCTCGGCGATGACGTCTCCGGCCGAGACGGTGTCGCCGACCTTGACGTGCCATTTGGCCAGAACGCCCTCTTCCATCGTCGGGGACAGGGCGGGCATCAGAATGTCGGTCATGCGGCGCTCACTCCTTCTCGACGAGGGTCTGGACGTCATTGCGCTTCAGGACTTCCGAGAAGCCTTCGAGGATGGCGTTATAGGCCTTGCGCTCATCGTGGCCGTGACGCACCGCATAGCCGTGGGCCATGTGCTTGGCCGCGAGCGCCAGCATGTGGCCGTACTGGCGCGGGTCGCTGAAGGCCGGCTTGATCGACATGACCGGCTCGCCCTTGGACCACCACATGCGGGTCAGCTCGACAGCATCGGGATCGGAGGCGACGCTTTCCGGCGTCGTCAGCTGGTATTCGGACGGTTCCTGGGTCATGCGGTCACCGCCTTCACAGCCTTGATGATCTTGTCGACGCCCGGAAGCGACAGGGCCTCCAGATTGGCGGCATAGGGCAGCGGCACATCTTCCTGATGCACGCGCAGTGGCGGGGCGTCCAGATAGTCAAAGGCGTGCTCGATCACCCGGGCCACGACCTCGGCGCCGACGCCCATGGGCCCCCAGCCTTCCTCGGCCGAGACCAGCCGGTTGGTCTTCTTCACGCTCTCGACGATGGTTTCGTGGTCCAGCGGGCGCAGGGTGCGCAGGTCGATGACTTCGCAGTCGATGCCTTCTTCGGCCAGCTTTTCAGCGGCCTGCAGGGCAAAGCCGACCATACGGCTGTGTGCCGTGATGGTGACGTCGGTGCCCTCGCGGCGGACCTTGGCCTTGCCGATCGGCAGGACGTAGTCGTCGACCTCGGGCACGTCGAACTCGATGCCGTACATCATCTCGTGTTCGAGGAAGACGACCGGATTCGGATCGCGGATGGCCGCCTTCAGCAGGCCCTTGGCGTCGGCCGCGTCATAGGGGGCGATGACCTTGAGGCCGGGCACCTGGGCGTACCAGGCGGAATAGTCCTGGCTGTGCTGGGCGCCGACGCGGCTGGCAGCGCCGTTCGGCCCGCGGAACACGATGGGCGCGCGGATCTGGCCGCCCGACATATAGAGGGTCTTGGCGGCCGAATTGATGATGTGGTCGATGGCCTGCATGGCGAAGTT
>NZ_DDOD01000009.1:173980-188976 GCF_002341485.1 Brevundimonas sp. UBA2503
CGGCTGACCTTGTAGGCGCCCTGGTACTGGGCGACCTCTTCGCCGATCAGGAAGACGCTCTCGTCGCGGCGCATCTCCTCGGCCATGGCGTCGCGCAGGGCGTCGCGGATGGTGGTCTTGACCAGCTTGGCATCGGCCGGGATTTCCGGATCTTTCAGCTCGGTTTTCGGCTTGACCGGCGCATCGGCAGGGGCGCCTTCAGACTCAGGCGCCTCCTCGGCTTTGGCATGGGCCTTGGGAGCTTCGGGCGCAGGGGCGGCGGCGCCATCCTCACCGGCCAGACGGGCGATGGGCGTATTGACCTTCACGCCCTCGGAGCCCTCGGCCACGAGGATTTCCAGCACTTCGCCCTCATCGACGGCCTCGACCTCCATGGTCGCCTTGTCCGTCTCGATCTCGGCGATCACCTGTCCTGCAGAGACCGTGTCTCCCGCCTTGATGTGCCATTTGGTCAGCGTGCCCTCTTCCATGGTGGGCGAGAGCGCCGGCATCAGAATGTCGGTCATTATTTCTTGCTCACCAATGTCCAATGCCGACGAGTTGGCATACCTTTTTTGATCCGGCCCTCATCCTGAAGTCGCTGTGCGGACCAACGCATTTGATATTGCCAATCATAAAAGCGATCTCCGCTTGCCCTCAGCTCCGGCTCGTAATGCTCCCAAATATGCTTGGCGACTTCCACGATCGTGGCTTCGCCCCCTGCATTCTTCAGGGCCTCAACCACCCAATCTCCAAGCTCAACCTTAAGATTGGACATGCTCACGCCTCCACGTAGACGTCGGTGTAGAGCTCGGAGGGGTCCGGTTCGGGGCTTTCCTGGGCGAACTGGACAGCCTCGGCGACGATACCCTTGATCTCGGCGTCGATGGCCTTGATCTCGTCCTCGGTGGCCTTGGCCTCGGCCAACAGTTTTTTCACATGCTCGATCGGGTCGCGAGTGGTCTTCATTTCGTCGACCTCTTCCTTGGCCCGGTATTTGGCCGGATCGCTCATGGAGTGGCCGCGATAGCGATAGGTCTTCATCTCGAGGATGAAGGGGCCGCCGCCTTCGCGGGCGCGCTTGACCGCCTTGGCCACCGCGTCACGGACGGCGATGACGTCCATGCCGTCGACCTGCTCGCCCGGAATGCCGAAGCTGGCGCCGCGCTCGCTGAGCTGGGTCGTCGAGGACGACCGCTCGATGCTCGTGCCCATGGCGTACTGGTTGTTCTCGATGATGTAGATGGCCGGCAGCTTCCATAGCTGGGCCATGTTGAAGCTTTCGTAGACCTGGCCCTGGTTGGCCGCGCCGTCGCCGAAATAGACGAAGGCGACCGAGTCATCACCGCGATAGCGTCCGGCAAAGGCCAGACCGGTGCCGAGCGCCACTTGGGCGCCGACGATGCCGTGGCCGCCATAAAAGCCGGTCGGCACGTCGAACATGTGCATCGAGCCGCCCTTGCCCTTGCTTGATCCGCCAATGCGGCCGGTCAGCTCGGCCATGACCTCTTTCGGGTCCATGCCGGCGCACAGCATGTGGCCGTGGTCGCGGTAACCGGTGATGATCTTGTCGTGGCCCTGTTTGACGCTTTCCTGGACGCCCACGGCCACGGCTTCCTGGCCGATGTACAGGTGACAGAAGCCCCCGATCAGCCCCATCCCATACAGCTGGCCCGCGCGCTCCTCGAACCGGCGGATCAGCACCATCTCGCGGTAGTAGCGCAGCAGGTCTTCCTTGGTCGCGGCGGGGCCGTTGGACCGTTTGGCAGACGTGGATTTCTGTGCGGCGGCTTTCGCCATCCGGGCCTCCCGGCGTTGCGGCCCGTCGCCCATGCGCGCGCCTGTCATTACGAAAGCGGCTTTAGCAGCCTTCGTTCCGAAAACGCAAAGCGGCCCGTCCGGGCTGTAACATTAGTTTAGAGGCTGGGGGCGGCCTGTGTGGCCACGGGTGTCGCGAGGCTGACCCGGATCACATGGTCGGCCGGGTCGGCATAGCCCAGCAGCACCCGCGCACGCTCTTCCAGCAGGTCGCGCGACAGGTGGTCGGTCTGGAGATAGCGAACGCGGAGTTCCAGGTCCTGGCGCTCCTCGGTCAGCCGCAGGTATGTGGCTTCGCGTTTGGCCAGGGTCGCGGCGCGTTCATCACCGGTCAACAGGCCGTACTGCCCCGTCAGGGCCTGCACCCCCAGATAGAGGACGCTCAAGACAAGCAAGGCAGACAGGACGTAGGGCTTCATCCATTCAGGCACTGAGAACGCTCCTTCTGAGCGTGAACTATGGTTCTCGATGCCTGCACGAAAATGCCTAACGAACCGTAGCTTGGCCGTAAGATTTCAGCACGAAATGGCGGTTGTTCCGTCTATTTCAGCAGCATGCCGTCGCCGAAATAGAGGCCCTGGTCGCCCAGCATCTCCTCGATGCGAAGCAGCTGATTGTATTTGGCCGTGCGGTCCGAGCGGGCCAGCGAGCCCGTCTTGATCTGTCCGCAGTTGGTGGCCACCGCCAGATCGGCGATGGTCGAGTCCTCGGTCTCGCCCGAACGGTGGCTCATCACGGCGGTGTAGCCCGCACGATGGGCCATATCGACCGCATCCAGAGTCTCGGAAAGTGTGCCGATCTGATTGACCTTGATCAGGATTGAGTTGGCCAGGCCCTCGCCGATGCCGGCGGCCAGACGCACGGGATTGGTCACGAACAGATCGTCGCCGACCAGCTGGATCTTGTCGCCCAGACGGTCGGTCAGCAGTTTCCATCCGTCGAAATCATCCTCGGCGCAGCCGTCCTCGATCGAGACAATCGGGAAGCGCTCACACAGGTCGGCCAGATAGGCGACCATGCCATCCGATTCGAGCGTCTTGCCTTCGCCTTCAAGGCGGTACTTGCCGTCCTTGTAGAATTCGGTCGAAGCGACATCGAGGCCGAGGTGGAAGTCCTCGCCCGCCAGATAGCCGGCCGCCTGCCCCGCCTTTGTGATGAACTCCAGCGCAGCCTCGGCCGAGGCCAGGTTCGGGGCAAAGCCGCCCTCATCGCCGACGTTGGTGTTGTGGCCCGCATCCTTCAGCGCCTTCTTGAGCGCGTGAAAGATTTCCGCGCCCATACGCAGGGCTTCGGAGAAGCTCTCGGCCCCGGTGGGCAGGATCATGAATTCCTGAATGTCGATCGGATTATCGGCATGGGCGCCGCCGTTGATGATGTTCATCATCGGGGTCGGCAGGATGCGGGCGGTGACGCCCCCGACATAGCGGTGCAGCGGCAGGCCCGCCGACATGGCGCTGGCCTTGGCGCAGGCCAAGCTGACGCCGAGGATGGCGTTGGCGCCCAGACGGCTCTTGTTGGCCGTGCCGTCCAGACCGATCAGCGTTTCGTCGATGCGACGCTGGTCTTCGGCATCCAGACCGCTGAGCGCATCGAAGATCTCGCCATTGACGGCATCGACCGCCTTCATCACACCCTTGCCGCCCCACAGCGACTTGTCGCCGTCGCGCAGCTCGACCGCTTCATGGGCGCCGGTGGAGGCTCCCGACGGCACAGCCGCACGCCCGAAAGCGCCATCTTCCAGCGTCACATCGACCTCGACCGTGGGATTGCCCCGGCTGTCCAGAATCTGGCGGGCGGTGATGTCGGCGATGTCGGTCATGGCGTTCGGCTCGGGGCTGGGAAATGTCAGGTCGCGCGGGTGTAGCGCAGCCCCGGCCAAACGCCAATCAGCCTGTCAGATTCAGGCGCAGCCTTCGATGTACTGGATCGAGGGGCCGCCCGCATGGATGGCCATGACCGTGCCGTCTGACCCGATCTCATAGACGATGCCCCGGGCGTTCTCGTCCTCGATGTACCCCTCGCCGCCGCTGCGGGTCCAGACGGTGACATATTCGGCGGGCGCATCCTGATATTTGTGCGGGGTGACAATCGCCTGATCCCCATAGGCGGCTTTGACGCGTTCGGCCGTGTCGCCGACGCGGAGCCCCTTGTCCGTCATGATTTCAGACGGATCGGTCAGCGAAATACGGGTCAGGCGATCGCTCTGAACCATCAGCAGCATGGATTCGGGTGCGCGCTCCGGACGGAACTGATCGCAGCTTTCGGGGTCGGGGCCACCGACGGCATTGGGGTTGGCGTCTTCGCCCAGGGCCTCGACGATCTCGGCGCGGGTCATGCCGATCCGCAGGGACTCCCAGCCCTCTCCGGTCAGAGTGACACCCGTCGTGGCAGCGGCCGTGGGATCCGTGGCCGCGGGCGGCGGTACCGGCTCGGTCGGGGCGTCCGCTTCAGGACTGCAGGCGGCCAGCAAGGCTACTATGCCTACGGTGCCGAACATCAGTTTCAGATTGCGGTTCATGTGATGACTCCCCCTCGTCGGCAGCGTAACGCACAAAACGCCGCCCGGGTGCCCCGGACGGCGCTGAAATGTGCAGACAGTCAGGTGTCGCCGAAGCGACGGACCTAGTCTTCCTTGGGCGTCAGAACCTGACGGCCACGATAGGTGCCGGTCTTCAGGTCGATGTGGTGCGAGCGGCGCAGCTCACCGGTGTCCTTGTCCTCGACATGCGGGTTCGAGCCCAGCGAGTCGTGGGCGCGGCGCATATTGCGACGCGAGGGGGATACTTTGCGCTTCGGAACGGCCATTTCCGTCTCAATCTCGGTTAGAGGCACCCGTTGGGGCGCGAAAACAATTGCGGCGGCCCAGAAGAGCCGCCAGCGGAGGGCGGCTTATGCCTCAACCCGCGCCGGAGTTCAAGCGTCTGTGCGCCCCAGCCATTCCTCGCGCGAAACGGCGTAGAAATAGCTGTTCTTCCACTCGCCCCCGACATTCCAGGTCCGCTCGGCAAAGCCGGTGCGGCGAAAGCTAAGACTTTCCAGCAGGCGAATCGATGCGGCATTGTCGGGATCGACGTCGGCCGTGGCCTCCGCGTGGTCGGTCACGGCGAACAGGCGGTTCAGGACTGCGACCACGGCCTCACGGGCCAGCCCCTGCCCCCAGTGGTCGGGGTGCAGGATGTAGCCGATGTCCGGCGCAGCAAAGAAACCGGCCTTGCCGATCACCTGACCGTCGCGCTCGATCAGGAAGTCGAGGCCCGAATGCTGCCGGGCGATCATGCTGTCCAGCCAGGCACGGGTCTGGTCGAGGGTCTCATGGGTCGGCGACGACCACCAGGTCATGGCCTCGGGCCGGGTGAAGACGGCGTGCAAGGCGTCGAGGTCGTCCCGTCGGGCCGCTCGCAGCACCAGCCGGTCCGTAACGATCCGGTCCAGCGGCTTTTCAAGCACGGTGAAGGCCAGGTCGTCGCGCTTCGGTAAACCAAACCGGGGGTCGGTTGCCGGAAAAGGCCGGGTCTCGCCCGTCAGCCGGTAGCCGCGCCGCTGATACCATTCGATCAGCTCGTGCCGGTGTACGATGACGGTCATCTCCATCCGCCGGGTCTGGTACTCCCGAAAAGCGTAGGCCTCGGCTGCAGCGATCAGGCGTCGGCCCAGACCCTTGGCCTGCAGGGTGGGATCGACCGTCAGCATGCCGAGATAGGCCAGCCCCTCGCCGCGATCGGTGACGTGAACGCAGGCGGTCAGCGCGTTGCCGTTGGTGGCGACCAGCACGACCTGACCGGGCGTGGTGATGGCTGAGCGGAGGGAGTCGCGGTCGATGCGGCTGCCGTCCAGAAGGTCGGCCTCATGCGTCCAGCCGCGACGGGCGCTGTCGCCGCGATAGGCGGCATGCACCAGCGCATACAGCGCCTCAAGGTCATCGGGTGTGGCAGGGCGGACCTCAGACATCCAGCCGGTCCGCGACGATTTCGCCGAGGGCCAGCGAACTGGTGAGGCCGGGGCTTTCGATGCCGAACAGGGCCATCAGGCCGTCGAGGCCGTGCACCTCGGTGCCATGCAACTGAAAGTCGGGTTGCTCCTCGCCTTCCCCATGCAGCTTGGGCCGGATGCCGGCATAGTCGGGGACCAGACGTTCGGCCTCAACATCCGGCCAGAAGCGACGGATATAGTGGGCAAATACGTCCCGCTTGTCTGGATCGACGCCGTAGTCCTCGGTCTCGACGAAGGCGAGGTCCGGGCCGAACACCCCCTGCCCGCCCAGATCCTTGCGGTAGTGGGTGCCGAGGGCGCCTGCGATGGGCGGTGGATAGATCAGCCGGTTGAAGGGCGCCGGACCGGTCAGGCGGAAATAGACGCCCTTGCCGAAATGGCCTGCGGGGATGCGGTCGGCCGGATAGCCCTCGATTGATCGGGCGACGGCCTGGGCCGCCAGGCCGGGGGCGGTGACCAGCAGGCGGCTGGTGATCGTCATGGCCCCCTCCCCGCCAACCCGGATCGAGAAGCCGCCGCCAGCCAAAGGTTCAGCCCCTTCAAGCGGTGCGGAGACGACGACCGACCCGCCCGCGTCCTCGATCTCGCCTTGCAGCGCCAGCATAAAGCCGTGGCTGTCGAACACGCCGCTCTCGGGCGACAGGATGGCAGCATGGGCATTGAGGGCGGGCTCGAGCGCCCGGGCCTCGGCGCCTGTGAGATGTTCCAGCCCCTCGACGCCATTGGTGGTCGCTTGCCGGAAAATGGCTTCGATGCGGGCGACCTCGGTCTCATCGGTGGCCACGACCAGCTTGCCGCATTTCCAGTGATCGACCTTGCGGCTCTCCAGAAAGGCATAGAGCCGGCGCCGCCCCTCGACGCAGGCGCGCGCCTTCAGCGATCCGGTCGGATAGTAGAGGCCGCCGTGGATGACCTCGGAATTGCGCGAGGACACGCCCTGGCCGATGTGGCCTTCTTTGTCGAGCACCAGAACCGTCAGACCGCGCTTCGACAGCGCCCGACCGCAGGCCAGACCCACGGCCCCTGCCCCCACGACCGTGGCGTCGAAGTCGAAGGTCATGACGCCCCGTAGCGCCGCGCGGCCTCAGCCTCGAACCGGCGGATCAGGGATTCGACCGCGCGGTCGAAGTTGGCCTTCAGCATGGCGTCGAGGATCGGCGACCGGAAGGCGAAGTCGATCATGAACTCCAGCCGCGCGCCCTCAGGATGCTGGAAGAAGGCCCAGCGGTTCTTCAGATGTTTGAACGGCCCCCGGATCAGCCCGACCTCGACCTTCGACTGATTGACGTCATGCCGGACCCAGGTGGAGAACCGCTCTTTCAGAAAGGCGAAACCGACACCCGCCTCGGCATCCAGCAGGCTGACACCGGGGGCTTCCTCACGCGCGTTCCAGACGCGCATGGAGGTGACCCAGGGCACAAAGTCCGGATAGGCACGCACGTCAGCGACCAGCGCGGCCAGCTTGTCCGGCGCATAGGGCAGAACTCGGGTCAGGGTGTGGACGGCCAAGCGAGGCTCAGCGTCCGGTCTGGGCCAGTCGCGCCGCCTTGAGCCGGGCGAAGTCGTCGCCGGCGTGGTGCGAGCTGCGGGTCAGGGGCGAGGACGACACCATGAGGAAACCCTTGGCACGGGCGATGGCCTCATAGGATTTGAACTCGTCCGGGGTGACGAACCGGTCGATGGCCGCGTGCTTGCGGGTCGGCTGCAGGTACTGGCCGATGGTAATGAAGTCGACGCCGGCCGAGCGCATGTCGTCCATGACCTGCATGACCTCTTCCTTGGTCTCACCCAGGCCGACCATGATGCCGGACTTGGTGAACTGGTTGGGGTCGCGTTCCTTGACCTGCTGCAGCATGCGCAGGGAGTGGAAGTAGCGGGCCCCGGGCCGGATCTTCAGATACAGGCGCGGGACGGTTTCAAGGTTGTGGTTGAAGACGTCGGGCTTCGCGTCGATCATCACCTCGGCCGCGCCGTCCTTGCGCAGAAAGTCGGGCGTCAGAATCTCGATGGTCGTGTTCGGCGCCTGGATGCGGATCTGGCGCACGACCTCGGCGAAATGAGCCGCGCCACCGTCGGAGACGTCGTCCCGGTCCACCGAGGTGATGACGACGTGGTTCAGGCCCAGCTGGGCCACGGCCAGCCCGACCTTGGCCGGCTCTTCGGGGTCGAGCGGTTGGGGCAGGCCCGTCTTGACGTTACAGAAGGCGCAGGCGCGGGTGCAGGTGTCGCCCATGATCATCAGGGTGGCGTGCTTCTGGCTCCAGCACTCGCCGATGTTGGGGCAGGCCGCCTCCTCGCAGACGGTGACGAGGCCCTTGTCCTTCACGATGGCCCGGGTGGCATTGTACTGGCCCGACCCGGGGGCCTTGACCCGCAGCCAGTCGGGCTTCTTCAGCACAGGGCTTTCCGGCCGGTTGCGCTTTTCCGGGTGGCGCAGTTCGGCGGGCGACCGTTGCAGGGTGTCGATCAGGGTGACCATGGCGTCGGGGCTTCGGCGGCAGCGTAAGGGCTCAAGAGCCGCTATGTCGGCCTTCAGCACCCGGATGGCAAGCCGCAAGGGTCTGCAGCGTGTCCTCACGCCGTGTAACTTATCTTTTCAAGGGGCGTTCGGGTCTCTAGTTTGCCCCTCACAGCAAGGAGGGGCGCCAGACCCCTCACAGGGAGGTATCGTTTGTCGTCAGATATGCACGCCAGGGCCGTTCAGGAAACAATCTTCGACGCCCTCGTCGCGGCTCGCGACAAATATGGTGACAAGCCGATCCTCGAGGATCTGGACCGGAACCCGTTGACCTATACCGGGCTGATCCGGGCGGCGATGGTGCTGGGTCGAAAGATCGCCGCCATAACCGAGCCGGGCGAGCGGGTCGCCATCCTGCTGCCGTCCAGCTCGGGCGTGGTGGTCACCTTCTATGGCCTGCACGCCATGGGCCGCGTGCCGGTGATGCTGAACTTCACTTCCGGCGAGATGAATTTGAAGGCCGCGATCAAGGCCTCGGGCGTCAATCGCATCCTGTCGGCCAAGCGCTTTGTCACCCAGGCCAAGCTGGAGGCACTGACCGACAGCTTGGCCGAGGTCGCCGAGATCATCTGGCTGGACGACATCCGCAAGACCATCGGCCTGCCCGACAAGCTGTTCGGCCTGATGGCCGGGTTCTTTCCCAAGCAGTTCCGCGTGGAGACCCAGCCGTCGGATCCGGGCGTGATCCTGTTCACCTCGGGCAGTTTCGGCAGCCCCAAGGGGGTGATGCTCAGCCAGTCGAACCTGGTCTCGAACGTGCGTCAGGTGGCCACCCACATCGACCTCGATCCCGACTGGGTGATGTTCAATCCCCTGCCGACCTTCCACTGTTTCGGTCTGACGGGCGGCGTGCTGCTGCCGCTGCTGACGGGGATGAAGGCATTCCAGTATCCCTCGCCGCTGCATGCCAAGCAGATCGTCGAGCTTTTGCCCGATGTGAATGCCTCGATCCTGTTCGCCACCGACACCTTCCTGAACCAGTATGCGCGGGTGGCGGGGCCGGACGATTTCGCCACACTGCAGTTCGTGGTGGCCGGAGCCGAGCGGGTCCGGGACGAGACCCATCATCTGTTCAATACGCGCTTCGGCGGCCTGAAGCTGCTGGAAGGCTATGGCGCGACCGAGGCGGCGCCGGTCGTCGCGGTCAACCACCCGGACCGGAACCGTCCGGGCACGGTCGGTCAGATGCTGCCGGACATGGAATGGCGGGTGGATCCTGTCGCCGGGATCGAGACCGGCGGGCGCCTTTACCTGCGCGGCCCGAACGTCATGGCGGGCTATATCTCGTCCGACGACCCGGACCGGCTGGAGCCCCTGCGGGACGGCTGGCACGACACCGGCGACATCGTCGAGATCGACACTGATGGCTATGTCAGCATTCTTGGGCGCGTAAAGCGGTTCGCCAAGGTCGGCGGCGAGATGATCAGTCTGATGGCGGTCGAGGGTCTGGCCAGCGCGGTCTGGCCGGAGTCTCGCCACGCCGTGGTCGCCGTGCCCGATAGCCGCAAGGGTGAGAAGCTGGTGCTGGTCACCGACCGCATGGATGCCGAGTCGGGCCGCCTGTCCGAATGGGCGCGCAGCCATGGGGCCCCGGACCTGGCGGTACCCAAGCGGATCGTCAAGGTGCAGGAAGTGCCGGTTCTGGGCACGGGCAAGACCGACTATGTCGCCATCCAGCGCATGGTCGAGTCCGAGGCCGAAGCCGCCTGACCGTCCTTAGAACGACGATTGATCTGAAACCGTAGCCATTGCAGTCTCCCCTCTCCAATCATGGGAGGCTTCCATCATGTTCGATTCGCTTGAGCGTCATCGTCCTACGGCCCTGGCGGGCCTTCGGATCATCACCGGTCTCATGTTCATGCAGCACGGGACCCAGAAGATCTTCTCCTTCCCGGCCGAGGCCATGGGCCCCTTCCAGCTGATGAGCCAGATGGGCATCGGCGGGGTGCTGGAACTGGTCGGCGGTGCGCTGATCGTGCTGGGCCTGTTCACCCGACCCGTGGCCTTCCTGATGTCCGGCATGATGGCGGTGGCCTATTTCCAGTTTCACGCCATGGCGGGCGGCCTGTTCCCCATGGTCAACGGCGGCGAGCTGGCGGCGCTGTACTGCTGGGTGTTCCTGTATCTGGTGTTTGCGGGACCGGGCGCGTTCAGCGTCGACGGCATCCTGGCCAAAAAGCCCTAACAAGGCCCCTGCCCCGGGTTCGGCCCGGGGCAGGGATCGCCGTCAGCCGAACAGCTTCTTCGCGGTCTCGGCCGCCAGACGGCCCTGGAAGCGGGCGCCTTCCAGTTCATTGTCGCTGGGCATGCGCGAGCCGTCGCCGCCGGTGATCGTGCTGGCGCCGTAGGGGGTTCCGCCGGTGATCTCGTCGATGCGCATCTGGCCTTGCCAGGTATAGGGCAGGCCCACCACCAGCATGCCGTGGTGCATGATCGTCTGGATCAGGCCGATCAGGGTCATCTCATTGCCGCCGTGCTGGGTCGCGGTCGAGGTGAAGGCGCCGCCGACCTTGCCGGCCAGGGCGCCCTTGGCCCAGAGACCGCCCGTCTGGTCGAGGAAGTTGCGCATCTGGGAGGCGGCGGTGCCATAGCGGGTGCCTGCCCCGATCAGGATGGCGTCATAGTCGGCCAGCTCCTCCACCTTGGCGATGGGCGCAGCCTGATCCAGCTTGTAGCCGCTCTTCTTCGCCAGTTCCTCGGGGACCAGTTCGGGCACGCGCTTGATGTCGACGGTCGCGCTGTCAACCTCGCGGGCGCCTTCCGCGATGGCCTCGGCCATGCGTTCCACGTGTCCGTAAGTCGAGTGATAGAGGACGAGAACCTTGGGCATAAAAGCCTCCTTGTAATATGTAACTGTTACAGTGTCGAAATAGGATACGGCAGCGTGCAATCAAGGGTCGCTCACCACATTTTTCAGAAGGGGCAGACCCGTCTGTAGAAGGCGTCGTCTCCGGGAACGGTTGCACCGCGGGCCAGCAAAAACCGGTGCTCGATCACCGAGGCCTGCTGCTCGATGTTAAGGGTGGCCCAGTTTGTCCGGGGGCCGCAGTCGTAGGCATAGGCGGCGGGGTTGTCGCCGGCCTTGAGCTTGGCGATCAGCAAGTTGACGCCCTGCTGGGCCTGCCAGACGTGGACCAGTTCGTGGATCAGGGTCGCCTGACGCCTCAGCGGTCCCTGTGACAGGTCGTCCGCCCAGACGGCTGTCGGCCAGCAGATCCACTCGCGCCCTGCCACCCCGCCCGGCACGAAGGCGCGCCGGAGCAGGGGCGGCAGGCGGAGAAGGCGGACGGTGTCGGTCCGCAGCGCCGGACCGAAGACCGACCGGGCCAGATCGACCTCGCCCGGAGCGAGGGCCCGGATCATTTCACCATCATCGGCGGGATGTGCGGCCGGGGCGCCAGCCGTTCGGAGTTCAGCACCTCGGTGGTCGGGCCGGTCCACTCCCAGTGCCAGGGCTCATAGACATAGGGGACGAAGCCGAAGCGGTGGGCATTCTCGACCAGCCAGCGATAGGCCGGACCGCGTGTCTGGTGCCGGCGGTTGGCCCAGCGGGTCGAGTCGACCCCGTGTCCCGCCAGATGGCCGACATAGAGGTCGATCGCGGTCCCCGTGCGGTGGGGCGAGCAGACCGCGCGGCGCAGCCCGTCGCAATTGCCCTCGCGGGCACAACGGGCGGCGTCGGCCTCGGGATCGCGATAGCTGGAGAAGACCTGCAGCAGTTCGGGGTTGTCGGCGATCTCGGGCACTTCGGCGCGGGCGGCGCGGACCATCAAGCGATAGGCATTGAGGACGTCATACTGGAGCAGGCGCACCATGCGGTCGGCGTGCTCCTCGGTCGGGTCGAGATACCCCAGCTCGCTCTGGGGCGGCGGTTCCGGGCAGATGTCGGCCACGCGCGCCATGACGAACGGACGGCGCTCCTGCCACAGACCCTTGAAGACCTGGAAGGTGTCGCGGGTGAACAGTCCGTTAGCGACGAGACCATAGCGCTTCTGGAAACCGGCGAGGGCCACGGCAAAGCCGGGGGTGTCCGGGCCGCAGGCGGTGCCGAGTTCCCGCGAGATCAACGGCAGATAGGCCAGCCAGCCGCGCTCGGTCTGGTCGAACGGCCGCCACACCATCCAGTCGAAGGAGTAGCCGTTGGCCAGCGCAATCCCGGCAAAGCCGGGAGGCCCGCCGCAGTCATCCTGGGCCAGGGCCGGACGGGCCACGCCCAGCCCGATCAGGAGAACAGCCGCAAGGGTCACGATCCGCGTCATGGCGAGAGGAAGCCTGACGCCGGGCCGGAGAGCAAGGGGGCACTCGCCAGACGCGGATTCGCGGTATGACGGGAGGCGCGGTCGAGTCGCGCCTTGAGCCAGCGGTTCTTCATGACGTCTGCCCCCTCGCCCGCCAAACGCCTGCCGAACCGGACGCTGGCCGCCTTTTCGGCCGCCTGCCTGCCCTATGCGGCGCTGGGCCTGCCCGTCTATGTGACCCTGCCCGAGTTTTACGCCAGCCATGTCGGCGTCGATCTGGCGCTGGTCGGGGTGATCTTTCTGGTCATCCGGCTGGCCGATATCGTTGTCGACCCGGCGCTGGGCATGGTCATTGATCGCACGCACAGCCGCTTTGGCCGCTATCGACTGTGGATGGGGATGGCCGCGCCGGTGCTGATGCTGGCGGTCGGCATGCTGTTCATGGTCAGTCCGGGCGCGGGCGGCGCCTATCTGGCGATCTGGCTGATCGTCCTGTCGCTGGGGTTCTCCGTCAGCCTGTTGTCGCAGGTCAGCTGGGCCTCGACCCTGACCAGTGACTATGACCAGCGGTCGCGGATCTATGGCTGGTGGCAGACGGCCAATATCGTGGGCGTTCTGGTGGTGCTGTTGATCCCGGCGCTGGTGCAGAATCTGGGGATCGGGGACTATGCCTCGGCCGTGCGCTGGCAGGGGTGGTTCATCATCGTCGCCCTGCCGCTGACTCTGGCCATAACCTTTGCCTTTACGCCCGAGCCCAAGGCCGGCCCCAGCCCCGACAAGGCCGCGCGGTTCGCCTATCTGTCGCTGTTCAAGCTGCCGGTGATGCAGAGGCTGCTGACCGCCGACCTGATGCTGGGCATTGCGCGGGGCGTGGTCGGGGCGCTGTTCTTCTACTTCTTTGAGGCGGTGCAGGGCTTTGCCCGGGCCGAGACCTCGATCCTGCTGCTGGTCTATTTCGTTGCCGGGCTGGCGGGGGCGCCGGTGTGGAGCGCGCTGGCGGTGCGGATGGGCAAGCACGCGGCGCTGATCCTGGCCTGCGTCTATTTCGCCGCGACCCTGCTGCTGGCCGCCTTTGCCGGGCCGGTGCTGGTGCCGCTGGCCGAGGCGGCGGGGCTGGGCAATGCCGAGGTGGTGGTCGCCGGCCTGATGGTGGCGCTGGTCGGTCTGGCCTTTGCCTCGGGCGATCTGCTGCTGCGCGCCATGATGGCCGATGTTGCCGATCAGGTGCGGCTGGAGCAGGGCGAGGACCGCACGGGCCTGTTGTTCTCGATCCTGACGGCGACCTCCAAGCTGGGCTATGCCGTGTCGGTGATGACCTTTGCCGGGCTGAGGCTGACCGGGTTCGATCCGACGCTGGGCGGGGCCAACAGCGAGACGGCGCTGATCTGGCTGCAGGCCATGTTCGCGGGTTTGCCCGCCCTGTGTCTGGTGGTCGGGGCCTGGGCCCTGTGGCGCTATCCGCTGGATCAGAAGCGCCATGCCGAAATCCGCGCGGCGCTTGAGGCCCGGGGCGGAGCCGGTTAGGTCCGGCGCATGACCGACATGCCCCCTGCCCCGCTCGACCGCCTGCGCGCCATCATGGTCCGGCTGCGCGATCCCGTGACCGGCTGTCCGTGGGATGTGGAGCAGACGTTTCAGACCATCGCGCCCTATACGCTGGAGGAGGCCTATGAGGTCGCCGACGCCATCGAGCGCGGGGATTTCGACGAGCTGAAGTCCGAACTGGGCGACCTGCTGTTTCAGGTCGTGTTTCATGCGCGGATGGCCGAGGAGGCCGAACTGTTCGATTTCGACGCTGTGGCCGGGGCCATCGCCGACAAGCTGGAACGGCGGCACCCGCATGTGTTCGGCGACGAGGCCGCCAAGGCGGATGCCGTGTCGCAGAAGGCGCGCTGGGAGGACATCAAGGCCGCCGAACGGAGCGCCAAGGCCCAGCACGGGGTGCTCGACGATGTGCCCGTCGGCCTGCCGGCACTGGCCCGGGCGGCCAAGCTGACGAAGCGGGCGGCGCGGGTCGGATTCGACTGGCCCAGCACCTCCGAGGTGTTCGCCAAGCTGGACGAGGAGGTCGCCGAGCTGAAGGTCGAGATCGCCACCGGGTCCAGCGAGCGGATGAAGGACGAGGTCGGTGACCTGCTGTTCGTCGTCGCCAATCTGGCCCGCAAGCTGGGCGTCGAGCCCGAGGATGCCCTGCGCGGATCCAATGCCAAATTCGTCCGCCGGTTCGCCTTCATCGAGGCCGAACTGGCCAAGGATGGGCGCACGCCCGATCAATCGGACCTGACGGAGATGGACGCACTGTGGAATGGGGCCAAGGTCGCGGAACGCGGGTGAGCGGAAGCTCCCGTCCGTGTTTGCGGCGGGTTGGAGGGCAGGCGGAGCGCCGGGCCTTCGCCCGGAGAAGATAGATATTACCGTTTCGACGAAGACAGACGCTCCGCGCGGGTGGTTTT
>NZ_DDOD01000009.1:189123-228932 GCF_002341485.1 Brevundimonas sp. UBA2503
TTTGATCGGCGGTGTCCCAACACCCCCGCTCCATCCGCTCCCGCCGCTCACAAGGTCGCAGGCCTTACGGGCCCTCCGTGCGACGGGACGGGGGGATGTTGGCACGCGGCCGGACCTGGTCGGGAAGAACGGTGCGGGAAACGGTGGGGACGTTGAAAGGGGTGGGCTTTCGGGCGGCGGCTATCCTATTTGCTGGTCTCAGCCAGACACAATGACCCTTCTCCCGGTGGGACCCGAAGGGCCGCGCGAAGCCTGAGAAGGTGTCGCGCGAGCGCCGGATGAGGGTCAGCGGCCTCAGTCGGCGCAAGCCGTGGCAGGACCGGTGCGACGGCTCACGCCGAAGGATGCGGTTAGCCCCTCACCCCCAACCCCCTCTCCCGCCGGGAGAGGGGAAACGTTTTAGCGCAGCTCCACGCGGCGGGTGCCGCGGGGCAGGACCAGCTCGCCGCCGGACCACTCCACGAGGCGACCGTCGATGCGGGCGGTGCGGACGTCGCTGCCCGGAGGCCAGGCGAGGACGAAGCCGCCGGGCGGCGTGGCGGTGGTGGCTAGGTCGAGCACATAGCCGCGACCGTCCTGGCGCAGGTGCCAGCTGACGGGGCCGTAGGCGGTGCGCAGATTGGCGATGCCGACCCCCTCCTCCGTCTCGATCCAGTCCAGCGGGATGCCGGCGGCCAGCACCAGGGCGTGGTCGCGGTCGCGCTCATGCACGAACAGATCCAGCGCCGAGCGGATATAGTCAGAGCTGATCCAGGCGTGGGGCATGTCGCCGATGAAGCGAGGCTCGCGCTCGTGACGGCCGACGACCTCGGCCCAGCCGTTCCAGGCCTGCGGCCGCAGGTCGCCGAAGAAGTAGTCGAGGGCGGCGATGGCCCGGTCGCGCTGGCCGAGGCGCACGAAGGCGCCGACCGCGCGCAGTTCGTAGGGGGTGTAGTCGAGCCAGTCGGGGCGGGGATCCCAGTCCTCGGCCATCAGGGGAGTCCAGTCGCCGGTGCGGCGCGCCTCGAAATTCAGCCAGTAGAGGTCGAAGGTCCGGCGCAGCAGGTCCTGCGGCAGGACGTCGATCAGGCCGCCGGGCGACAGGCCAATGGTGGTCGAGGTGGCGTCGAAATCACCCCTGTCAGCCGCGCCCGCGATCCAGTCGATGTCGTGGAAGGCGGCGGTGGCGATGATGGCGGCCGAGATGTCGGCGCTGAACTGGTCACGTCCGGCGGCGAAGCGGGCCTCGGCCGCGTCCTCGCCCAGCACATCGGCGATGAAGACGGCGTCGCGATAGCCGACCAGACCCCAGAAATCGTCCCAGTAGGAATAGGCCGGTTTGTCGGAATAGCCCTCGTGGCTGATGGTCGGGGGCAGCAGGCCGTAGAGGTGGCGGGTGTCGGGGGTCTGGAACTCGGCCGTGCGAGTCTCGGCGCGGAGTTCATCCATATAGGCGATCGCGCCCTCGACCTGGGGCCAGACGTCGCGCAGCAGGGCGCGGTCGCCGGTGTAGCGATAGACTTCGGCAGCGAGGAAGACGAACTCGCCGTGGCTGTCGTTCTCGGGGACGGGGTCGGCGCCGCGGGCATCGACGCAGCACGGCACCTTGCCGTTGTCGAACACATAGGGGGCGAACCAGCGGAGATAGTCGGCCGAGATGTCGGCGTGACCGAGGCGATTCAGCCCTTCGGCGATCATGGCGCCGTCGCGGATCCAGGACCGGTTGTAGGAGCGGGTACCGGGCTGGAGGATCGGCCCCTGACGCGACATCAGGATGTGGGCCAGCGAGGACTTCAGCACATCCTCAACCTGCTGGGCCTGGGGCGGCAGGATCAGGTCGACGCGGTCGATCTTCGCGCGCCAGTCGGCGGCGACGCGGTTCTCGACGGCATCCAGCGCGGCCTCGACCGAGCCGGTGACCGGCAGCGGATCGGGGACACCGGCCATGGGCAGCATCCAGCCGAACTGGCGGGTTTCGCCGGGCTGGAGGGTGACTTCATAGAACAGCGCTCCGGCCATCAGGCCGTCGTCGGATTCCACCAGGCGCTCATCCACCGGCTGGCGGCGGTCGGGTTGGGTCAGCAGGCTATGGGGATCGGCGCCGGACGCAAAGATGGATGCCGCAACCGCATCGGGCATCACCAGCGGACGCACGCGGGTGTCGTCGTTCAGCACCAGCTCGCCGCCGGTCCAGTCGATCTGGAGGATGGGGCCGACGCCGCCGGGGACGGCAAGGAACTGCCGGGGGCCGTTGACCTGATAGGGGCGTGCCATCAGGGCCAGAGTGACGGTACGCGCTCGGTCCGAGGTGTTGGTCAGATGATAGCGACCGAACAGTCGCGAGCTCTCGGGCGTGCCGTCGGCGAAGGCCTCGATCTTGAGCGTCAGGCCGTCGGCCTGCCACTCGACCCAGGGCATGGGCAGGTCGTCGTCGCGCAGCCCCTGGGTGATGTTGACGTCGGCCCAGGTGGTCAGGCGGCCGTCTTCCAGAATGAAGGGTTCGATGGAAGGGCCGCCGCGGCGCAGCTCGATGGCGCCGTCCTCGCCCATCAGGCCGCTTTCGCCGCCGCCATCGACGCCAACGAGGGTCCAGTAAGGCTGTTCGCCGTGGAAGCCACGCGGATACTGGCCACGGCGCGAGTCCGAGGCGATGGCGGTCACAAAGGCGGTCTGCGAGGCGCCGAACGCCAGCGGCCGGATCTCGATTTCCGAGAGGCCATAGGTCGGCTCGCCGTCCATCAGGTCGAACTGAAGATAGCGCCCCGAGGCTTCGGGTGTGCGCAGCCAGTCGGTGCCGCCATCGCCGTATTCCACGCGGGCGATTTCGGTCCATTCAAGACCGTCATTGGAGGTTGAAACGCTATAGCGATCAGCCTCCCCGCCGTCTTCCCAGTGCAGGACCAGGCCGCCGAACTCGCGCTCATAGCCGAGGTCGAGGGTCAGTCCCTGGGACACACCGTATTCGCTGCGCCAGACGGTCGAGGGATCGCCATCGACGGCATTGGAGACGGGAAAGGCCGCCAGTTCGGAGGTCGTGGTGGCCAGCGGGCGCGGCGGCACCGATGGCTCGGGCGGCAGTTCGCGCAGGGTCAGCTGGTCGATCTCGATATGGCCGGACCCGCCCTCGGCCGCGACCACGACGAACTCCATCCGCGCGGCCTCACGCAGGAAGGGGTCCTCGCCCGGGCCCCAGGCCTTGGACACCTGACGGCGCTTGATGGTGAACAGGGTCCAGTCGTCGGGGAAGTCATAGCGGGTGATCTGGCGCCACCAGACGTTCTCGTTCTCTGCGTCGGTGAATTTGACCTCGAAGGTGTTGAGCGGACCGACGCCGCGCACCCAGAAGCTGATCTCGTAGTTGTCGGGCAGGGTGAGGTCGATCTCACGCGCGGCAAAGGCATAGCCCGCGCGGCCGTTAAAATCGAAGTCGAGGCGCAGCGCCTGCCCTTCCCGCCCCGGAACGGTGCGGATAGTTGACGTCACATCCGTCGAGGCGTCGGCTTCCCAGGCGCCGGTGGTCTCGAAGGCGTCGAGCACGCGGGTGTCCTGGGCGAGCCCGGGCATGGCAGCCAGAAGACAGGCCGTGATCGCCAGAAGGCCGTTTCGGATCATGGACATACGGAGCACTCCTTACTCAGCCTTTGACGCTGCCCGCCAGCATTCCCCGGATGTAGTAGCGCTGCAACGCGAGGAAGAGGATCAGCACGGGGGCGACGGTGATGACCGAACCGGCCATCATCATTTCAATGTCCTGCACGTGCTCGCGCGACATGGCGGCCAGCGCGACCGGCAGGGTGTAGTTTGACTGGTCTGTCAGGATGATCAATGGCCAGAGGAAGTCGTTCCAGCTGCCGAGGAAGACGAACAGGCCCAGCGTGACGATGATCGGCTGCATGGTCGGCAGCACCACGCGGCGGAAGATCTGGCCCTCGCTGGCGCCGTCGACGCGGGCGGCCTCCAGCATCTCGTCGGGGATCGACAGGGCGTACTGGCGCACGAGGAACAGGCCGAAGATGGAGGCCAGCCAGGGCACCAGCGCCCCGGCATAGGTGTTCACCAGCCCCATCCCCTTGAGCATCAGGAACAGCGGCAGGGTGCCGATCTGGGCCGGGATGACCAAGGCCCCGATCAACAGTTGAAACAGCCGGTCCCGCCCCGCGAACTTCAGCTTGGCAAAGGCGTAGCCGGCCGGGACCGTGAAGCCGAGCGCCAGAAGGGTGGCCATGGTGGCCAGCGCAAAGCTGTTCCACAGATACTGGCCCATGCCTTGGGTGACGAACAAGGTGCGGTAGTGCTCAAGCGTCCAGCTGTCGGGCAGCAGCGGCGGCGGGAAGGTCGCGGCCTCACCCGTCTGCATGAAGCTGACCGAGACCATCCAGGCCAGCGGGAAAAGGACCATCAGGGCGATGAAGCCCACGGCGAGGTTCAGCGCGATGACGCGAGGTTTGAGCTTCATGACGTCGCCCCCAGACGCTTCGACACCCACAGCTGAACGAGGGTAATGGCGAAGATGCACAGGAACAGGATGAAGGCGACGGCCGAGGCAGAGCCGAGGTTCCACCATTTGAAGCCCTCCTCGTACATGAAGTAGAGGACGGTCACGGTCGACTGGGCGGGGCCCCCTTGCGTCATCACATAGGGCTCGGCGAACAGCTGGAAGAAGGCGGCGACCGAGATGATGCTGACCAGCAGCAGGGTCGGCGCGATGGCCGGCAGGGTCACGTGGCGGAACTGTTTCCAGGGGCCGGCGCCGTCGATGCGGGCGGCCTCGTACAGCTCGTCCGGGACGGTCTGAAGCACAGCCAGGAAGATCAGCATATTGTAGCCGAAGGTCTTCCACACCACGAACATCAGGATGGCGGGGATGGAGGTCGAGGGCTGGCCCAGCCAGTCGACCGCCGGCAGGCCGACCGAGGTCAGGCCCCAGTTGATGATGCCGTAGCGGGTGTGCAGCAGATAGTTCCAGAGCACCGCCGTGGCGACCAGCGTCGTCACATAGGGGGCAAAGAACATGACCCGCCAGATGGGCCGCCACAGCACCATGCGGGCGTTCAGAATGACGGCCGCGGCCAGAGACACGGCCAGCGTCAGGGGTACGCCCAGCACGCTGAACCAGACGGTGTTCTTCATCGCCCCCCAGAACAGGGCATTGCCCAGCAGGTTCTGGTAGTTGTCGAGGCCGACGAAGCGCAGGTTGTTGAGGTCGGCCAGCGCATAGATGTCGAAATCGGTCAGGCTGAGCAGCAGGGCCGAGACCATCGGAATGACGAAGAACAGGCCGATGGCGATCAGGGACGGGCCGACAAAGCCCCAGGCGGCGCGGGTGCGCTTGCGGTGGTCCGAGCGCCGGGGGGGACGGGTCGCCTCGCGCGTGGCGGCGGGGGCCGTGACGGTCTGCATGGTCATGAGGCCCCTCCCCGCTCCAGCATCCAGCGGCGTTTTTCAAGCAGGCGGTCGGCGCGGCGATCGATCTCGGCGGCGGCGGTCTCGGGCGTGTATTCGCCGCGCACCATACGTTCGGCGACGATCTGCATTTCGGTGACGATCCGCTCCCACTCCGGAGCCTTGGGCACGGCCTCGGCGCGGGCCAGCTGGGCCTTGAACGGCTGGATCATGGGATCGGAGGCCAAGGCGGGCGCCTCCCATGCGCTTTGGCGGGCCGGGAGGCTGCCGGTGATCTGGTTGAAGCGGACCTGGGTCTCGGGCTCGAGCAGATAGCGGACCCAGGCCCAGGCGGCCTCGGGGTGGCGGGTGGAGCGGAACACGGCCAGCGAGGAGCCGCCGGGCGCCGAGGCCCCAGGGCCGGTCGGACCGGGAATGCCGGCGGTGGCCCATTGGGTCTCGGGCGGCAGGCGACGGCGGAAGTCGCCGATCGACCAGGGGCCGGAGAAGTAGAAACTGAAATAGCCACGCTGGAACTCGGTCCAGACGTTCGAGATCTGGGTGGCGGAGACCAGCGGGGCCAGCCCTTCGTCGAACAGGCTCTTGTAGAAGGCCAGCGCCGCGATGAAGCCGGGGCTGGAGAAGTTGCCGCGCGTCGCCTGATCGGCCAGCAGGGGCTCGTCCGCCTGAAGCCCGAAGGTCAGAAGCTGCTCGAATTCATTGACGGGCAGCAGGATTGCGAAATTTCCATCGCCCGCCACGCGCTTGATGGCGTGCATGGAGGCCTTCCACTCGGCCCAGGTCGTGGGGACGGTGTCATAGCCGGCGCGGGACAGGATGTCGGTGCGGCAGAACAGCAGGCGGGTGTCGACATACCAGGGCGTGGCGACGGCCTGACCGTCCACGCGGTTGGTTTCAAGCACGGCCGGGAACTGGTCGGTCAGCAGGTCGGACGCAAAGGCGGGCGTGGCCGACAGGGCGCCGATGGCGGCCATCTCCGACACCCAGGTGTTGCCGATCTGGCTGATGTCCGGAAGGGAGTCGCCGGCATAGGCGGTCAGCAGCTTCTGGTGGGCGGCCGTCCAGGGCACGGCCTGGACCTCGACCGCGATGCCGGGATTGCGGCGCTCGAACTCGGGCACCAGCTGCGGCACGGCGGTGCCCTCGGCGCCCATGGCCCAGAAGGTCAAGGGCGTGCGCCCATCGCTACGTCCCCCACAGCCCGCTGTCGCAAGTGCAGCCGTCGATCCGGCCAGCCAGCCCAGTGCCGTCCTGCGGTCGGGCCGGATCAGTGTCATGCGCGGTCCAGCCAGCCGCCCTCGAACCCGGCGCGCTGAAGGCCCCGGATCAGATTGGGCTCACCGTGCATGTGGTTCCAGACCAGGTTGGTGCGGTGGTTCTCGATCATGACGACGATGGGGCCCTGGTCGATCCCCAGATAGTCACCGTTCACCCAGCCGATGTCCGGCACGATCTGGCCGTGGCGGAGCGGTCCGTCGCGTTCCTTGAGCGTCGGGTTAAAGGAGTCGAGGAAGCCCCATTGCGTGTACAGGGCCTCGCCGTAGCGGGCCCTCATGGCCTTGAGGCAGGTCGTCACCGCGTCGGGGGCAAAGGGCATGGAGGCCATGGCGGCGGTGGGTGCGATGGTGCCATCGTCGCGCTCGCCCGGGCCGCGCGCCGAATAGCTGAAGAACTCGCGCTCGCGGCCGTCGATCGTCTGGATGAAGTCACCCGGGCCGTCGCAGGCGGTCAGGCCCCAGACGTCGTCGTCATAGCCGACCCAGCCCATGGGGTTGGTGCGGGCGTAGAACTGCTGCGCTTCGGCTGCGCGGACGCTGTTCTCGAAATAGTCGAAGTCGCCGATCTCGGCCGATTTCTCGCGCATCCAGGCGTCGCGGATGCCGCGGAAGTCGATGAACATATGGCTGTACTGGTGGCCGAACATCGGCGCGAAATGCAGGTGAGGCGAGCCGTATGCGTCGGTCCAGCTGTCGCCGTAAGCGGAGCACCATTCGGTCCAGACGTCGGGTGACACCGGATGGGTCTCGCTGCCCATCGCCATCAGCAGGACGATCATGCCCTCGTTATAGACGTGCCAGTCATAGGGGATGTGGCCCGTCTCGGGGTGCCAGCCCATGGAGATAAGGTTGGGGCGGGCGACGGCCCAGTCCCACTCGACCCGGTCGTAGATAGCCTGGGCCTTTTCACGGATTTCGGTCTCGCCGGCGTCGTCGCCGTCGAAATAGCGGGCCGCGAACAGCATGCCGCCCAGCAGCAGGGCGGTGTCGACCGTCGACAGCTCGGTCGTGCCGAAGCGGTGGCCGGTGTCCATGTCGAGGAAGTGGTAGAAGAAGCCCTTGTAGCCGGTCACGCCGGTCGCCTCGGGCCCCTGGGGCGCATCGTGGAAGAAGCGGATGGTGGTCAGGGTGATGTCGCGGGCCTCCTCGCGCGTCATCCAGCCGCGTTCGACGCCGACCGGCCAGCAGGCCAGGGCAAACCCGACGGCGGCGACCGACGAGAAGGACGGGGTGGGCCAGCGATCCGGCGTCAGGCCGGTGCGCGGGTCGGTGACATGGCGGAACCAGTCAAAGGTGCGCTTTTGCAGTTCCTCGACATCGGCATCGAGGGTGACCGGAGCCCCAGGGGCGTCGCTCTGACCACGTCCGCAGGCAGCAAGCCCCACAAGACCCGCACCCGCCACCGAAGCCAGAAGAAACCGTCTGCGATCCATGATCACACCTTACGCGACTGTCGGGCCAAACCCGAAAACACAAAAAAGAGGGGCCGCCCCCCACGCACGGTGAGAGGCGGCCCCAGGCTCAGGAGATCAGAACTTGTAGCGAGCGCCGATCTGGAACGTCCGCGTCGGGAACAGAACCGACGACGGCTGTCCGAAGTTCGGGTTCGGGTTCGTTGCCGAACCGGTTCCGCCATCGAAGCCGTTGTAGTTGTCGAAGTTGAAGACGTTGATCGCGTCCAGATAGACCGACAGTTCCGAACCGTTCGGCAGGCCGATGTCCTTGGTCAGGCGCAGGTCCAGATTCCGGTACGCAAAGGCGTTCGGAATGATGAAGCTGTACTTCTCAGGCTCGCCGCCATACGGGCGGAAATAGAAGCGCGAACCGGTGCCGTCGAACACGTTGAACGGCGTGCCCGATCCCAGCGTCAGTATACCCGACAGCTGGAAGTCCCACGGCAGATCGACGATGCCGTTGGCGACGATGCGGTGCTCTTCATCATTGGCCGAAGGCCGGGTCGGCGAGGTCTCGACGCTGAAGCAGTCGAAGCAGAAGGCATCGTTGCCACCGTTCTGGGTCGATTCCGACCAGGTGTAGGCCACGTTCATGCCCCAGCCGGATTCCCGCGTGTAGGGCTTGTCCAGCTTGACGTAGAGGGCGGTGAACTCGCGCTCCTTGTTGTGGTCCGAGACCAGGTAGGTCCGGTACGGGTTCGAGCCGCTCGGCGAGCAGAAGCCACCGTTGTCGCCGAAGCCACCACCGTCGTTGCCGAACGTAGGTTCGCGGCAGCGGTTCAGATACTGCCAGGTGAACTCGTTTTCGGTCTTGCCATAGGCCAGGGTGAACTCGGTCTGCCAGTCGCCGAAGCGTTGACGGACACCCAGGTTGAACTGATCGGTGCGCGGCGGTTCCCACTCGTTCTGGAGCAGGAAGGCCTCACCCCGCCCGGCGATGGTGGCGAAGACCGGATCCAGACCGGCGGCCGTACGATAGGACTCCTGCCACAGGATCGGGTCACCGGCCGAGCCGGACGCCACGCCCAGCGGCCCGCCCGTGGTGCTGAAGAAGACGTTCTGGCGGATGTCGTTCGGCTTGACGATCTCGTCGTACGAGAAGTTGAAGTTGATCCGGTCGTAGTAGCGACCGGCCCCACCGAAGATTACCGTCGCGCGGTCTCCGAACACATCATACGAGAAGCCGATCCGGGGCTGGAAGGCGCCCATGAACGGGTCGCGGTTGTCACCGGTCGAGATGTAGTCGTCGCGATTGAACCAGCTGGGGGCATAGCCGGCGGGCTTGCCGCCGTCCGTGGAAGCGATCCACTGGTCCAGACCCGCGATGACGCTGGCGGGGGTGACATAGTCCTTGTTGCCGGCGTTCGATTCATAGTCCCAGCGGAGGCCGAGGTTGATCTCGAGCTGATCGGTGATCCGCCAGTCGTCCTGAACGTACAGGCCGATGACCGTGTTATCGAGGTCGACGTTCGGGAAAGACCGGCCCAGTTCGACGCGGTACGGAACCGTGGTCGAGCCGCTCAGTTCCGGACGGCCGTCCACGTCGTAGTAGAACTGCGGGTTGCGACCAAACTGCTTCAGGACCTCATAATTCTGCATCGATATCTTGCCGCCGATCTTGACGGTGTGGAAGCCGTTCATTTCCAGCTGGTCGAATGTCAGATCGTTGCGGATGGTGAAGGCGCGGTCGTGGATGTCCTGGGCACTGTCACGGCCGCCCAGGTTGAGGATCGTGGCCCCGCCGAAATAGTCGGGCTGGAATCCCGGCATACCCGGATTGGTGTCGTTTTCGAACAGGCGATAGCTTTCGCCGGCGTCGCTGAAGTTCAGGGCGCCGGGGGCGTAGTTGTAGTCCCGGTAGTCGACGGCGAGTTCATTCAGGAAGCCATTACCCTGCCACTGCCAGCGCAGGTTGCTGGTCAGGGTCTGCTGGCTGAGGTTGGTTGCCCGCTCATAGGCATTGGCCCCGCCGAAATCGCGGATGTCGAACTCGTCGCGATAGGTGACCGACCAGTCGACGAGGTGACCTTCGCGCGGCTGCCAGCTGAGCTTGCCGAAGAAGAGGTCTTCCTCGAACGGCGCCGCGAAGGTGCCGATGTATTGGCCGAACTGGGTCTGGAAGCGCGGATCCTGACGGCCCAGGTTGACCACGGCCGCGCGGTTTTCTTCCTTGCGCTCATAGGTGCCGAAGAAGTGGAGACGATCGCGAATGATCGGGCCCCCGAAGGCAACGCCCCACTGCTCGACGCTGAGATCGGCCTTTTCATCCCCGCGACGTTGCGCGAAGACGTCCTGCTCGATCATGCTCTGGTCGCGGTAGGACCCGAAGATCTCGCCCTCGAACTCATTGGTGCCCGAGCGGGTCACGGCCGTGATGATAGCCGAGGAGGCCTGCTCATACTCGGCCTTGAAGTTCTGGCTGATGACCCGGAACTCCTGGATGCCGGCCTGGGGGAACGGGTTCCCGCGGCTGTCGTCCTGACCGATGATGCCACCGGCGATGACGTTCGACTTGAGGCTGGCGCCGTCGATGAAGGCGTTGACCGATTCCGCGCGTTGGCCACCAGCGGTGATGGTCTGTTCCTGCTCATTCACCGAGACCCGGACACCGGGGGCCAGGGCGGCGAAGTTCAGGAAGTTGCGGTTGATCTGCGGCAGGGTCTCGATCTGCTGGGTCGTGACGTTGGTCGCGATTTCCGGGGTCCGGACCTCGGGCAGACGGCGGCCGACGACCACGATGTCATCGACGCTCGTGCCGCCGGGGACGCCCGCGACGACCGTGCCGCTGACGTCCAGGTCCAGGTCACCGACCTGGCCGACGCCGATGGTGACGACGTCGCTGGCGGTTTCACCCTCGGCGGTCGTGACGGTGATCTCATAGGTGCCGGGGCGCAGGCCCGACAGGACGTAGCCGCCGTTGGCATTGGCGGTGGTCCGCGAGGTGAACCCCGAGGCCACGTCGCGGGCCACGACCGTGGCGCCGGCTTCGCCGACACCGCTGTCGGTCACTTCACCCCGGACGGTGGACGTCGCCACTTGGGCCGTGGCCATTCCAGCCATGCCCAGCGACACGGCCATGGCGAGGGCGGAGGCCGCCCCCAGATATCGAATGTTCATTTTAGCCATCCTGGTTTTCCCCCTGAGCGGAAGCTGTCACGCCCGACGGCCGCCCGTCCGCCGCGCGTGTGGTTGAGACCGACGCCCGGGTGGACGTTCGGATCACGAGTTCAGGCCGAACGACCTCGCAGGCGGAGGACGACTGGGTCGCCTCACGTCCGGCCTGCGCGGCCTCGATCTGACCGACCAGACGCTGCAGGGCGCGGCGTCCGGTTTCGGCAATACGAATTCTGAGGGTGGTCAGGCCGGGCCTGACGAGGGCGGCGATCGGCACATCGTCGAAGCCGACCACGGCCACATCCTCGGGGCAGCGAACGCCGGCCTCCTGGAAGGCCAGAAGGGCCCCGATGGCCATCATGTCATTGCCGCAGAACACACCGTCGAAGCGGCGCGGGGCCGCCATCAGCGCTTGGGCAGAGGCATGGCCGGAGCCCTGGTTGAAGTCGCCCTCGACCACATGCGGCTCAAGCCCTGCTTCGGCCATGGCCTCGAGATAGCCGGCCAGGCGGGCCTCGGCCTCAAGGTTTCCGGCCGGACCGGCGATGTGAGCGATGTCGCGGCAGCCGCCGGCCAGCAGGTGGTTCACCGCCGCGCGCGCGCCGCCGTTGTTGTCGACCACGATCGACGGAAGGGCGCTTTCCGCGGCGCCGCCGTGCATGAGCACCACCGGCAGGCGGCCGGCCATGGCGGTGGCCAGATTGGCCGAGTCGATCTGGGGCGACAGGACGAACAGGCCGTCCACGCGTCCGCGCATCGAGCGGATCGCGGCGGCGGCGCCGTCTGCGTCGTCATGGGAGCTGGAGACGATCAGGTGATAACCGTGCTCGCGCGCGGCCAGATCCATGCCCCGGATCAGTTCCGAGAAGAACTCGCCGTACAGGTCGGGCAGGATGATGCCGAGTGTATTGGTCTTGCTGGTCGACAGGCTGCGGGCGCCGCTGTGGGGCACATACTGCAGGGCCTCGGCCGACTCGAGAATTCGCTTGCGGGTTTCCTCGGTGACGGTGTCCGAGCCGTTCAGGGCGCGCGAAACAGAGGCCACCGAAACCTGGGCATGACGCGCCACATCGCGAATTGTAGCCGGTTTCATTTTCCGGCCTCGCAGACTGGCGAAGGACATCGATGAAAGGTCACGTGTGCAGGCTCCCTGGACAATCCAGCCGTGCCGACCCCTTGGCGAGGTTCGTCGGTCAAATCGTGTAATCGGTTACATGACACACGAGTCATGAGCCGCGCAAGTGCCCCGATTTGGGCACAGGGCCACGGGGCCGTGGGGCCACACCTCCCTGCCCCTGCTCTCACACACGGCGATGTTCGGCACCGAATAACGTCGTTAACGCTGTATATCCTGATATTTTTCGTATGCCGATCCGCTGTCGGGGGCCGGGCCGTAGCCGCCTCGAACGGCCGACGTGCTGGCACTGGCGCGCCACAGTTCAGTCCAAAATGTCACGGGAGCGCGGCCCGATGGGCGGCTCTCTATCCCCCGGGACGCACCCGAGCATAGAAGGATTCGATCAGATCCAGGCGCTCCGCATGGGGCATCGGCCGGGCGACCGGCCCGTCATTGGTGAACTCCAGCAGCCGGTCCGGCGCCGCCCGGACATCGGGCCATATAGCCGCTGTCGGGGCGTTCGGATCACCGGCCCGTGCGAAGCGGGTCCAGTAGCCGGCCATGGCATCGGCGGCGTCCTGATCGCGCTGGCCCAGAGGCCGACCGACGGTGTCGAGCGTATCAAAGACATACGGGCGCTCGGAAGCGTGGGTCGCGCCGCCGCTGGGCTCGGGGTTGGACTCCGGCACGACATCGAAACGGTAGAGGAAGGTCGGATACCCGGCCGCCGCGTGCAGGCGCGTCAGATGGCGGGCGGGCTCGTTGAAGATCAGGTCGCTGACGATATGGGCGTCATAGCTGTCGGGACCGCCATAGGCCGCCAGCAGGGCGTCGTGCTCGACCTCGGTCAGAGCGTCGTCGGTGCGGCCGTAGGCACCCGCGTCAACAGGACGGATCCACCAGAACTCGGCGCTGTTGGTGCCAAGGATCAGGGGCACGGGAGCCTGACGCCCGGCGGCAAAGGCCTCGACCACATCCTCGGGCAGGATGATGCCGTCGACGATCAGATTGTCCGAATAGAAGGCCGGCATGGGGCTGAGCAGGACTTCCGCAGGTACGGCGCGGAGCTGTGCCGCATCGGCATCGGCGGGCAGGCCGGCGCTGCGGGCAAAGGCCACACCCAGCGATTGGGCCGAGGGCCTGCCCGGGCGGTCCAGCGCCAGTTCGGCGGATCGCTGACGGCCCAGGCCGGACTGGACGATGGCCTTGTGGAACAGGCCGCGTGCCGAGGGGGCGACCATCAGCTGGGTGACGGCCACGCCGCCTGCGGACTCGCCGAAGATCGTCACATTCCCGGGGTCGCCGCCGAGGGCCGCGATATTGCCACGCACCCATTCCAGCGCCGCGATCTGGTCCATGACGCCATAGTTGCCGGCGGGCTCATCCGCTGGACGATCCGCAGCTAGCGCCGGATGATCGAAGAAGCCCAGACGGCCGAGGCGGTAGTTGATCGTCACCACGACGACCTCACGCCGGGCCAGCGCACTGCCGTCATAGAGGGCCGCCGTACCCGAGCCGTTGTTGTAGCCGCCACCGTGGATCCAGACCATGATCGGCAGAGGCCCATCCCGCTCGACCGGGGCCCAGACATTGAGCGTCAGGCAGTCCTCACTCATCGGCAGGGGGCCCACGCCGGGATCGCCGTTGGCGGGCGGCTGGATGCAGAGGGCGCCATAGTCCGTGGCGTCCCGTACGCCGTCCCAGTCCGGGGCCGGAGCCGGGGGACGCCAGCGCCGCTCGCCCACCGGCGGCGCAGCATAGGGCAGGCCCTTGAAGGCCACGACATCGCCCGAAACGACGCCCTGCGCGGCCCCGTTTTCAAGCCGGACGAGTTCGACGGGATCGGGCACAGGCTCAGACATGGGCGCAAGGACCATCATCAGGGAAAGCAGACCGGAGAGTATCATCGGGCGACCCTAGACGTCGGCTCCGACAATCCCAAGTCAATCACTTGACATCCGTCGGGAACCGCTTTCGGGATCAGGCGTTTCGACGGCTTCGTCGAGGGGGCTGCCGCTTGAAGTATCTTGAGTTGAGCGATGTGGCAGCGCGGGACATGGCCCGCGCGTTCGATGCCTCGCCCAATCCTTACACCATGCTGACTACCGACTTCTGTTACGTGGGGGTCAACCAGGCCTATCTGGATGTGGTCGGGCGCGAGCGGGATGACCTGATCGGTCGCAATCTGTTCGACCTGTTCGACGGAGGCGGCCAAGGCGATCAGGCGCGCGAGAATGCTCGCCAGCTGAGGGCCTCGTTCGAGCGGGTCCTGTTGACCGGCGAACCGGATCACCTGGCCCTGATCCACTATCCTATCGAGATAACCGATACCGACGGCCGGACGCGGATCGAGGATCGCTACTGGAGCGCGACCCATACGCCGATCCGGGATGTCGACGGTCAGGTCGCCTACATCCTTCAGCACACGACGGACATCACCGAACTGCAGAACCTGCGCAAGCGCGTGATGGGCGACCGGGACAAGGCCACGGTCACCGACCTGCTCAGCAGCAACGTCATGGCGCGGGCCGAACACCTGCAGACCGACAATCTCCGCCTGCAATCAGAACGCAACCGACTGCTCGACATCTTCATGCAGGCGCCGGGATTCATCGCGGTGCTGACCGGGCCGGATTTCGTCTTCCAGATGCACAATGAGGCCTATGCCGAGCTGACCGGATACCGGACGCTGAACGGCAAGCCTGTGGTCGAGGCCCTGCCCGAGATCGTGGCCCAGGGGTTTCTGGACCTGTTGAAGCAGGTGCGCGAAACCGGCGAGACGTTTGAGGGGCACGCCATGCCTATTCAGCTGGGCAGCGGACCGGACGGCGCGCTTCGCACCCGCTACCTCGACTTTGTCTACCAGCCCCTGCGGGACGGCCGGGGCGATGTGGCGGGTGTGTTCGTGCAGGGGCACGATGTCACCGACGTCGTCGAGGCCGGCAATCGGCAGAAGCTGATGATCGACGAGTTGAACCATCGCGTGAAGAATACGCTGGCAACCGTTCAATCCATTGCCATGCAGACGGCGCGAACCCATGCGGAGCCCGAGACCTTCGCCGAAGGGTTTCAGGCGCGTCTGATGTCGCTGTCGCATACCCACAACCTTCTGACGCGCACCCACTGGGAGGGGGCGGAGCTGGCGGATATCCTGACGCATGAGACCGAGGCCCACGGCTCCATGCGTATCCTGCCGAACGGGCCGGTCGTGTCACTGGACCCGGCCCAGGCCCTGCCGCTGGGGATGATCTTCCACGAACTGGCCACCAATGCCGCCAAGCACGGTGCTCTACAGTCCGGCGACGGCCGCGTCCTGGTCGACTGGTCCATTCAGGATGCGACGGTGTCGCTGGTCTGGCGTGAGATCGATGGTCCGCCGGTCGTGGCGTCCGAACATCGCGGGTTCGGCAGTCGTCTGATCGAGCGGAATGTGCGTCATGATCTGGCGGGACAGTCCCGCTTCGACTATGCCCCTGACGGGTTGATCTTTTCACTGACCTTTCCACTCGAGAGAACCGCGTCATGAGCATTCCGGGACTGGAGGGCCGAACGGTATTCGTCGTCGAGGACGAATCGCTGGTCGCCATGCTGCTGGAGACCATGCTTGAGGACATGGGCTGTACGGTTTTCGGCACGGCGGCTCGCATTGAGGACGCGCTGGAGATGATCGCAGGAGATGCCCGGCCCGATGCGGCACTGCTGGACGTCAACGTCGCAGGCCAGACCGTCTATCCCGTGGCCGAGGCGCTGGATCGCAAGGGCGTGCCGCTGGTGTTCTCGACTGGCTACGGCCAAGGTGGGCTGGCCGAGGGGTGGGAGGGCCGGCCGACGGTCCAGAAGCCCTATACCGAGGCCATGATCCGAGACGCCCTGATGCGGGTGCTGGACATTAAAAACGCCTGAAGTCGCGGATCACGGACCGGGCCGCATTATGGCCGGGCGCGCCGGTCACCCCGCCGCCCGGATGGGCGCCGGATCCGCACAGATAGAGCCCCGGCACCGGCATACGGTAATCGGCATGGCCCAACACCGGGCGCGCGCTGAACAGCTGATCGAGACTGAGGCGGCCGTGGAAGATGTCGCCGCCGATCAGGCCGAAGCGTCGCTCCAGATCACGCGGCCCGAGCGCCAGCCGGCCGACGACAGAATCCCTGAACCCCGGGGCCTGGGCCTCGACCGTATCGATCATCAGGTCGGCGACCGCATCGCGGTGCGTATCGGCCAGATCGGGGGCAACGTGCTGACAGAACAGGCTGGCGACGTGGTGCCCCTCGGGGGCGAGGCTGTCGTCGAGGGTCGAGGGGATCAGCATCTCGACGATCGGCTGGCGGGACCAGCCGTCGCGGCGCGCGTCCTGATACGCCCGGTCCATATAGTCGAGGCTGGGGGCGATGATGATGCCGGCGGTCAGGTGATCGCCGATCCCGGGGCGCGCCGTGAATTTCGGCAGGCGATCCAGCGCGACGTTCATGCGAAAGGTGCCCGAGCCCGAGACATACCGGTCCATCCGCTCGCGGAAGTCGGAGGGCACCACGGCCGGATCGACCAGCCGGTCGAACAGCAGGCGCGGATGCAGGTTCGACACGACCGCCCGCCCCCGCACGACTTCGCCCGCTTCGGTGACCGCGCCGACGGCCCGGCCTCTTTCGGTCAGCACCTCGGCGACGGGGGCGTCGAGGGTGATCTCGACGCCCGCCTCAACGCAGGCGGCGGCCATGGCCTGGGTGATGGCCCCCATGCCGCCAAGGGCATGGCCCCAGGCCCCGCGCTTGCCATTCACCTCCCCGAACACATGGTGGAGCAGAACATAGGCCGAGCCCGGTGTGTACGGACTGCCATAGGCCCCGACGACGCTGTCGAACCCGAACAGGGCCTTGATCGGATCACTTTCGAACCAGGCGTCCAGCCATTCCCCGGCCGAGCGGGTGAACATATCGACGAGGTCGCGCTGTGTGGTCTGGTCCAGCGTCTTGACGCGCAGGCCCAGCGCCCCGGCAGCCAGCGCTGGCCCGAGGCTGGAGAGTCCGAGGCCCGGGGTCAGGTTCGGCGGGGCCTTGAGGATCTGGTCGCGCAGCACATCGGCCACGGCGTCCAGCCTGCGTCCATAATCATCCAGCCGTACCGCATCGCGCGCGGAGAAGCGGGCCACCTCGCGCGCGGTCAACCCGCCCTCGCCCACCGAAAGGCTGTCGCCGCCCGGCAGAGGCAGAAAGTTAGACATACGCCGCTCGACAACGCGAAGGCCATGGCGGGCCAGCTGCATGTCGGCGATCACTTTGGGATTGAGCAGGCTGACGGTGTAGCTGGCCGTCGAGTTTCGATATCCGGGATGGAATTCCTCGGTGACCGCGGCGCCGCCGACGACGGGACGTCGCTCCAGCACCCGCACCTTGAGCCCGGCGCGCGCCATATACCAGGCGCAGACCAGCCCGTTGTGGCCCCCGCCCAGCACCACTGCATCCCACGTCTCACGCGCCATTCTGCCTCGCTTCGCTCTCGCCTTGGGAGGAGCCTAGTCCGGGAGAGGACCTGAGGGAATCGATTCCCCGGCCCGTCACAGACCGTCAGTCGACAGAACGCGGGTCCGGGTTCACAAATGGCCGCAAATGGAGGGAAGCATGTTTCGATCCAGACCTGTCCTGACCGGGGCCCTGTCGCTCGCGTTCTCACTCGCGGTGATGACACCCGTCGCCGCCCCGGCCCGCGCGCAGGACGGAGGCATGTGGCAGGTCTATATCGCGGGCGTGCCGCTGAGCTGTGCCAGCTATTACGGCGAGCCGGTGCGCATCTACATGACCCGCGACCTGAACAATGTCGGCATCGCCACGCGGGTCCAGAATGGCCAGCCGATCATCGTCATGAACCCCGATGTTCTGGCCCGCTTTCAGCCGCTGGTGCAGGTGTGGTGGTTCGCCCACGAGTGCGGGCACCATGCGCTCGGTCCCTACAACAGCGAGACCAATGCGGACTGCTGGGGTGTGCGGGTGCTGCGCGATCAAGGCTTCATCCGCAATGTCTATGATCTTCAGGCCTTTGCCTATGACCTCAGCAGCCTGCCGGGCAGCGCCGTGGGGCATCTGCCCGGGCCGCAGCGGGCGCAGAATGTGATCAACTGCTCTCTGACCTGAGTGGCCACAGCACCCGCACACGTGTAGCAAAGGGATCAGGGAGGGTGCCTGGCCCATGGTCCGTTTTCTGCTGATCGCGCCCAAGCCGCATTGGGATGCTGACTTCGCCGGGATATCCGGCGGTGCAGAGGATTCTGTGACCCGGGTCGCGCCCATTGCGATCGCTACGGTCGCGGCCATGGCCCCCGCAGGCCTTTCGATTACGCTGCACGATGAGGCGCTGGCTCCGGTCGATTTTGACATCGAGGCTGATTTCATCGGCATCACCGCAAATGTCTCGCAGGCCAAGCGCGCGATCGAGATCGCCCAGGAGTTCCGGGCGCGCGGCAAGCCGGTGATCATCGGCGGACCCCACATCACCCTCGACCCCAAGGCCTTTGACTGCGCATGCGACATTGCGGTGACCGGCGAGTTCGAGGAGATCGCCGAGGGCTTCTACGCCGACATGCTGAACGGCACGCTGAAGCCGCACTACTCCGGGGGACGCCCCGACCTGTCGCGCTCGCCCGTTCCGGCGTGGGAGCTGTTCGACAATGACCGGGCCCTGGTCGGGGTGGTGCAGACCAGCCGTGGCTGTCCGTTCGAGTGCAACTATTGCGACGTGATCCAGTATCTGGGCCGCAAGCAGCGCCACAAGACGCCGGATCAGGTGATCGCCGAGGTCCAGCGCCTGTACGACCTGGGCTATAACCGCATTGCCTTGGCCGACGACAATTTCACTATCTACCGCAAGCGGGCCGCAGAACTGCTGGACGCCCTGATCGCGTGGAACGGGCATGAGGGTCGCGATCATGTGATCTTTGCCACCCAGGTCTCGATCGATGTGGCGCGCGACGACGAGATGCTGGTGCGCTGTGCCGAGGCGGGCGTGTCCAACCTGTTCATCGGCGTGGAGTCGGTCAACGAGGAGAGCCTGAAGGCCAGCAAGAAACGCCAGAACCTGAACACCGACATGCAGGCCCAGCTGCGCAAGGTGGCCAGTCATGGGCTGAAGATCGAGGCCGCGCTGATGGTCGGGTTCGATGCCGATGACCTGACGATCTTTGAGCGCCAGTACCGGTTCGGTATGGGACTGCCGGTCGGAACCTTCAAGATTTCATCGCTGGTCGCGCCCATGGCCACGCCCATCTATGACGAGATGCTGAAGGCCGGACGGCTGGACCTGACGGGAGAGCAGGCACACTTCCCCGGGGCGGACATGGTGACCAACATCATCCCCGCCCAGATGACAAAACAGCAGCTGTATACCGGCACGCGCTGGCTGATCAGTCGCCTGTACAGCCCGGCGGCCTTCTGGACCCGGTTCGAGGCTCTGGCGGATATTCTGGGACCCAATCCACTGCTGAAGCGGGGGACCGGACGGCTTTACAATTCGCCGTCGCGGGCGAGGGCCAATGCCCATTTTGGCCGGATGTTGCGCGCCGTCAGCCGGGGCAATCCCGAGATCGCCGAGGTCATCCGCAAGGCCAACCGCCTCATGCGCGCCCGGCCGGATATCCGCGACGGGCTGACGGACATCCTGACGACGTGGATGCTGTCGCTGTATGTGCATATGGAGAAGGGCGTCTATGACGCGGAATGGGCCCGGATGGAGGCCCCGCCCTTTGACAAGGTTCAGTCGGCCGCCTGATCGCCCGGCTCAGGCCGCGAGCGTCGACTGGCGGGAGGCATTCCGTTCGATCAGGAAGATGCGGCCGAGGGTGGCGATCATTTCCAGCCAGTCGGCAAGCGAGGCGTCGCTGACCAGATCGGCGTCGCGCGGTTCGAACTTGGACGACCAGCCGCCGCTGTACATGCGGCATTCCGAGCAGGCAGCGTCCGAAGTGCCGCACTTTTCCTGACCCTGCTGCAGGTCGGTCTTGAAATAGCGCATCTGGCCGATCATCCGCGTATGGCAATCGCGGGCGATGCCGGTCTCCGGGTCGATATCATAGAGTGGGCCCGACTGGGTCGCCCAGGCGTTGTAGGCCTTGGAATAGACGACGGTTTCCGGGAAGTCGTCGATCAGCTCGTCCATAGTGCGCCGGACCTGGGCCAGGCTGTCGTCGTCCCACAGCAGATTGCTTTCCGGGTTGGAGATGCGGAAGAATTCGCGATCATTCCCCTCCCCCTCGGTCAGCTTGCGCAGATAGGTGTGGGTCGGCGAATACATGTTGAAGGTGACCGGCAAGCCGTTGTCTCGCCCGATCTCGGCCAGGCGACGGGCGTCGCCCAGATTGGTCTTCGTCAGGGTGTAGAGTAGGATGGCACGGGGATCGCCGGCATAGTTGCGGATGGCCTTGTGGAACGAGCGACCGCCGCGCAGGTCGGCGTCGGTTTCCGCCTCGACGCCCCAGACCGAAACGCCGATCCGATAGGGGACGGCGGGATCGATCCGGACCGTGCCGTTCGTGCCGATGTTGCCATAGGGAAAATACTTGCTGGCGGCGATCAGGCGGTCCTGATGCAGGGCGGGTTCGGCGCCGACGAAGTAGGCCATGGTGACGCCGCGTTCCGCCTCGGCAGCGAAGAACCGGTCCCAGGTGTCGATGTCCTCAACGCCCTTGATGGGTTTGAAATCGTCCGAGAAATAGTAGCAGCCTTCGCAGAACAGGTTGCAGCGCGTGGCGACCTCGTAAAAGGCCGGCTTGCGGAACGCCCGCACGACCCGCTTGGCCTCCTCATAGGCCGGGCCAAGATGGGGCGAGCCCTGCAAGAGGGCTGCCAGCCGGGTCAGCCTGGCTCTACGATTACTCGACACACTGCCTCCCTTGCCGACACAGGGTCGGACGGTCGACGCTATCATGGCTTGTCGGAGCTGAGGAGACGGCGCGCAAATTCAGCCGGGACATGTTGCCCCTTCCGCGTGGCCGCGGGACTTCAGACTGGCGGCGATATCCCTCGAAAAGAGGCGCGCGCCTTCGGGGTTCATGTGGTTCGGGTCGACGAACAGCTCGGCCGGATAGACCCGCGCCGGGTCGCGCCACGCATTGATGACGACGGCCCCCTCCTCCTCGATCCGGTCAAGGGACCGCCACAGGCTCTGGAGTTCGGCATCCATCTGCCGGCGGATGCGGGCCTGTATCTGCGGCGAGGCGGGGGGCACGATGATGTAGAGCTGTCCACCGGCAGCCTCGATTTGCGCATGGATGTCGCTGATGGCCTCGACGGCGCGCCCGGACACGCCCGGGTCATAGTAGGCGATGGCGTTGATGTCGGTCATGCGATCCGACGCCTGGCCGTCGGCAAGGCCGCCTTCCAGCGCCGGATCAAGCTGGCCCTCAAGTCGCCAGATTAAACTGTCGATCGGTTTGGCGGGCGCGCGGAGGCCCACCGTCACCAGCATCTGTTGAAAGCGCCGGCGCCAGTCCTGATAGCCGAGCGCGGGCGAGATCCGGGTCACGGCATACTGGCGCCAGTCCCCGTCGATCAGACCATGGCGTCCATTCACGAACAGGAAGCGATAGGTGATCCGCCGGTTATGGCTGCGCCCCGACGCGGGGATGGCGTTGTTATAGAGGGTCGCGCCCGGGCTGAGCGCGAGGAACCACTTTCCGGGCGGGTCGGGACGACTGAGCACCAGCTCGACCATGGCCCGGGTCTCGAACACATCCTGAAGGACAAAGAAGAAGTCGGCCCCGTCGAGGCACAGGGTGTCGAACCGGATCGCGCCGCCGATGGAACTGCCGACGATGATGGCCTCCTTGCCCGAGGTATCGTCCAAAAGGGCATTCATGGCCTCGATCTGACGGCCGTCGTCGAATACGCGCGAGACGATGTTGAGCCCAACGATGAGGGCCAAGGCGAGGACGAGGAACAGGATCAGGCGGCGCATCGGATCCCCGTCAGAAGTTGAAATAGAGGAAGCCGGGCTTGTCGAAGGTCCCGAACATGAGAATGACCGCGATCAGGGCATAGTAGAACCCCCAGGCCACGACCGGGCCGCGGGACTTCAGGCGCTCGAACACGGACTGGCGGCAATCGAACCACTGGAAGATCTCCAGGCCGACGATGGCGATCACCAGATAGCGCGGCAGGATGCCGAAGCCGGACAACAGGGCACCGGGGTCCTGTAACGCCCAGGCGGGAAGCTCGGCCATCCGACCCCAGGCCTGGATCGCCAGTTGCCAGCTGGGCGTGGCCACCATGGAGCCCAGCAAGACGAGGAAGCTCCAGAGCACCAAACGGTTCAGGCTGTTCTGAAGGCCGACCTCGACGCCACGTGGCAGACCGAGTGTGCGCGACAGACCATGCGAAAAGGCCGCCGCCCCGCGACTGCGGCGGACGATGCCCTCGCCGATCATCACCAGACCCGCGATGATGCCAGCAGCCAGCCACGTCCATGCCGCGCCGTGCCACAGGGCGACGATGGCGATGGTGATCAGGGTGGCGACCGCGCGCCGGACTGCCTTGTCGTCCCGACGGCCCTTGCCCCTGCCCCCACCCCGCGCGATCGGGAGGTAGACATAGTCGCGGAACCAGGTGGAGACGGTGATGTGCCAGCGCCGCCAGAACTCGGCCACCGAGACGGAGGCCAACGGACGGTCAAAGTTGCGGGTCAGCTGAATGCCCAGGATCAGGCTGGAGCCGATGGCGATGTCGGCATAGCCGGACAGGTCGGCATAATAGCGATAGATCTCCCCCACAGCAGCCGTCAACACCACAAGGGGCGAATGGTCGAGCGGCTGAACCAGAACCGGCGGCACGATGTCCGCCAGCCGGTCGGCGATCACCAGCTTCTTGAAATAGCCGACCAGCATCAGGGCCCCGCCGGCGGCGGCGCGACCGACCTCAAACACCTTGTGCTGGCGGAACTGCGGCAACAGGGTTCCCGGCCGTTCGATCGGGCCCGCCAGGAGTTGCGGGAAATACATGACGTAGACGGCGAAATAGCCGAGGTGGCGTTCGGGCTCTCTCCGGCCGCGATAAACGTCGATCACATAGCCCAGCGTCTGGAAGGTGTAGAAGGATATGCCAAGCGGCAGCAGCAGGCTGATGGGCTGAAACGCCTGACTGTCGCCGCCGTGGAACAACGTCAGCCCGGTGTTGGCGACCAGGGCGAAATATTTGAAGGTGAACAGCAGGCCGAGATTGCCGCACAGGCTGACCGACAACAGGGCCTTGCGTCGCCAGCCCGGCTGAACGCGAGGCAGCATCTGGCCGACGACGTAGTCGATCAGCGTCGAGACCCACAGCAGCCAAAGGAAATCCCAGCGCCAGGCGGCGTAGAACAGATTGCTGAGGGCGAGCAGGACGATCCACCGCCAGCGCTGGGGCGTGAAGAAATACAGCACCACCACAAGCGGCAGGAACAGCAGGTAGTCGAGGCTGTGAAAGCTCATCGTCGATCAGGACCGCGCGAAGTCGCGGCGCGGCGCGACCCGGATCGGCGCGCGACCGTGGGGCCTGAGCGCAAAATCGATCCAGCAGGTCAGGTCATGGCCGGGATTGGGTGACAGCTGATAGCCGCTGACCACATGGCCGATGGCCCGGCTGAGGACCATGAAGGCGAAGGAAGTGCCGACGCAGCCTCTGGGCCCGGCCCCGAATGGGAGCCAGAGCCGGCGATGCGCTGACAGGTCCTTGCCCATGAAGCGGTCGGGGCGGAAGGCATCGGGCCGGTCCCAGAGGCGACGGTTGCGGTGCATGGCATAGATGCCAAGGACGGCCGAGAAATCCTTGCCCAGGACCTGATCGCCCACCGGCAGGTCGATGGTCACGTCCCGCAGGATCTGGGGAATGGGCGGATAGAGCCGTAGCGTCTCGTGGATCACGGCGCTGGTCAGGGGACAGGATCGCAGATCGCGCGCCGGGTCGCTTGGGCCGGGGCCTTCGGCCCACTCCTGACGGACACGGTCCTGGATGTCGGGATGTTTGGCGAGCAGCCAGAGCGCCCAGGTGAGGGTCGCGTTGGCATTGTCGTGTCCGGCGTGCAGGAACAGCAGGGCCGTATTGAGCATACGGTAGGGCTCGCCAAAGTCCTCGGCCCGGATTTCAACGGCACGAGCACTGAGCGGACGCAGACATTCGATCTGGTCGCGCAACGGCGCATAGGCCAGCCGGTCCATGGCCTCCGCCGCCTCGACGAGCAGCGGATCACTATGCTGCGCCTGTTCCTGGTCGCAGAAGAAGGCGCGCCAGAGGGCCTGCATGGTCAAATGTCGCGCGGTCCGGAACAGATCAACCGGGCCTTCATGCCATTCGGACAGCGCATGGGCGCAGGCCATCGTCACCCGGTCGATCGTGGTCAGCTCATTGGTGCCGTGAATCGGGCTGAGAAAGGCCTGACGCCACTCGGGCCAGTCCATCTCCTCGCCCTGCAGCAAGGTGTCGCCGAAGCTGCTGCCGAGGATCCGGTCATGAAGGCGCGACCGGGGATACTGTCCTTGCCGGTTCAACAGTACCTCGGTCACCACCGGCGGATCGGTCACCATGACCATGCGCCGGCGGCCGACGCTCGCTTCGACAAATGGCTCGGTGAGGCAGGTTTCAGACCAGTGCTCATCCGGTGCCTGCAGGGCCCGGATCATGCCGGGAAAGCGCAGGGGATCGCGCCCCTGAAAGGTCAGGCGTGGCAAGTCGACGCTGGGTTCCGCCTGATTGTCGCTCATCCCCGCCCCGCCGACTCGGCTTCCTGCGACGCCCTGCTTACGCTGTCCCGGAAAAGCGGGCCAGTTCGGTGAACTGTCCGGCGACCTCGCCGCCGACGACCATCTGGTCGCCCGAGGTAACCCAGACGTGGGCCTTCAGCCCCCTCTGCTCATCCCCCTCGCGCGCTACACCATAGTGGAGCACGCTGGAGATCCCGCGCCGCCTGAGCATGGCATGGGCCGCCAGCCCCTGTTCGAAGCACAGGGCGCGCCAAGGCACATTACGGGCGGCGCGACGTACGGCTCTGCGGACCGGCATGATCTCGTCACGAGTCTGTGCCGGGCGTCCGCCCGTCCGCACCCCGTGCTTTGCCACATGACGAAAGGGCACAAAGGCGAGGCAGAAGGCCGCCAGTCCCAGAAGGAGTACGGCCTCGGTCAGGATGGGGACGTCACGCAGCTTCATGAGACCCTCGTGGCCAGAGCCGTCGCGCCTTGCGCCACAGCCACAACGGGATACGGATGACGACATAGAGGAAGCCCAGGCCCCGCGGCAGGGGCATGTGGACGCGGTCGTAGTCCCCCGCCCAGTTGCTCTCCAGCTCTGCCAGGAAGGCCCTGTGCGTCGTGCCGATCAGATGGCGACCGATCCAGGTCATGCGCCACGGCCTGCTGTAGGCCGCGATCTCGGTCACGCCCCTGCCATGAGTCAGGCTGGCGTGAGCCGCGCGAACGAGGTAGCGGCCGGCGGCATCCAGTTGCGTCGTCGCGTGGCGTCGGCCGAACAGACCCTGACAGAGGGCAAGCGCCACATCGGGCGCCCGTCCCGCGCCCATGGCCACCGCCTGGTCCCGAAGCCGGGCGATTTCCTCGTCGCTGCGCTCCCTCAGAAAGGCGGCCACATCGGCGATCCATTTCAGCCGCGACCAGCTGTGGCGCGTGCCATGCACACATAGATAGGCGAACAGTTCTGGTTCGGCGAGCGTTCGCAACTTGCCGGAGCCCAGAGGCACATACTGGGTCCGGCGCAGATCCAGCCCGGAAAGCTCGTGAGGATTGTCGACGAGCTTCCAGTGAAGCTCGAGATAGATGTTCCGCGCCGGATGGAAAAACACGCATTCCTTGGCGACGTCCTGAAAACGGCGGAAGGCGTCGGGCGACAGCCCCTTCGGATAGTCAAGGAGATAGCCCTCGGCGATCAACAGGTCGCAGGCGGCCTCGACCTGATCAGGGCGCACGAGGAGGTCGATGTCCCAGGAGTCCTTCATGCCGACATCGCGGTGCATCAGGAGGGCCAGCGCCGAGCCCTTTACGAAGGTCGCGTCCAGCCCGGCCTTGTCGAACGTGGACTGTAGAAACAGGCTCTCTCTGGCCAGGTTCAGACTGCGTCGGGCGGCCTGACCGGCCATCTGCGCGAGACGCGCGGCCGTGCCGGGCGGCAGGCGCACGCCGGCTTCGGTCAGGGCGCGGTGGACCTGGGGAGCGACCCGGTGTCGCGCCACAGTCTGGATCAAACGGTCCATATCGAGCAGCGGGCTGGCCACAAGTGCCCGCAGGCTCGCGTTCCGGGCGGCGTCATCGTCCGGGCGGCAGCAGTTGACCACGACGTGGAGGGCTAACGGCAGCGGTAGGGCTTCGCCCGCCCTCACAGTCGGTGATCGTCGACCAGACGCCCCTCGGCAAAGGTCAGGCGACGGCTGCACACCGAAAGGCTCTCGGCCCGGTGCGAGATCATCAGGATCAGCGGTCTGGGATCGAGTTTGGCCAACGCTTTCAGGACCGCATCCTCGCTGTCGGCATCAAGGGCAGCCGTCGCCTCGTCCAGCACGAGGACGTCGGGGCGCCGGAGCAGGGCCCGCGACAGGGCCAGGCGCTGACGCTCGCCGCCCGAGACCATGGCACCGTCTTCGCCGACCACACTGTCGAGTCCGAGGGACAGTCGGGAGACGACGCGGTCCGCGCCGGTCGCGGCAAGCACCTCGGCAATGCGGGCCTCATCCGCCTCAACTCCGCCCCAGAGCAGATTGGCCCGGATGGTGTCGTTGAACAGAAGCGGGTCCTGGGTGACATAGGCGAGACGGTCCCGCCATGCGGAAACCGTTTGCGCATCAAGGGTCTGGTCGCCAACCGTGATGCGCCCGTGCTGAGGCTGGAGCAGCCCGGCCATGAGATCGGCAAAGGTCGTCTTGCCGGCCCCCGACGAGCCGGTGATAGCGACGAACTCTCCGGGCTGAAGCGTCAGGGACAAGGCCCGAACGCCTCGTCCTACCGTTGCCCCCTCGTGCAGATAGGTGACGTCCTCAATCTGGATGGTGCCGTTCAGGGATCTCTGATCTTCGCCCCTGGTTGCCACGACCCGGGCCTCACGGGTCAGATCATTGAGCGTATTCTGAACCGCTTCCCATGCCGGAAGGGCGTAGGCAACCTGCTGGAGGCCGGATTGAATCTGCATGGCGGGTCCGGCGATCCGCGCCAGGACGACCAGCAGCGTCAGCATGACAGCCGGGGGGTAGTCGAGGACCAGAAACCCAAGCAACAGCGAGATCGAGGCGACAGCAGCGCCAAGCAAACTCCACATCACCCGCATGGCCGCCTGGCGGTTGATGAAGGCGACCTGCTGGTGAGTGGCGATGCCCAAATCCCGTTCGAATGCCGCAACGAAGGCAGAATGCAGGTTCTGGCTCATGGCCGCCTTGAGCCCGCCGAGGAAACGGCCCAACTCGACCATCAGCCGCATGTTGGAGCTAGTCACCCGGGCGCCAATCTCGCGGGTCGCGCCCAGCCAGCGGCCCATGACAAGGGCACCCAGTCCCATCGCCATCAGAGCGATGACGGCCAGCAGGGGCGCAAGGGCCAGCGCCACGCCCGCTTGAATGACTACGAGAACGACGGCAACACCACCTTGCAACAGGAAATGCACGCCAGACGCACACCGCTGGATGTCCCCGCTCATCAAGTGGGTCACGCGACCATGTCCGAGGGCATTCAGCGCCTCCCACCGACTGCCGGCGAGGGCGCGGGCGAGTTGGGACCTCTTGCTTTCCAGATATCCCACCTGCAGCGCGCCCATACGCAGGTCGCGCTGCCACAGAATCAAGGCGCGCAGGGCCATAACAAGACCGAACAGGCCGAGCACCAGAATCAGCCTTGAGGCCCCTTGCACCTCGGGCCAAAGGTTCAGCAGCGTGCCGAGTGGGCCCGTTTGGGTCGTGCTTTCCGCAAACAACGTGCCCAACAGCGGAACCAGCAGGAGCAGGCCAAAGCCATCCAACAGCGCGCCAAGCGCCACCAAGGCGACAAGTCCCTGAGCGCGGCCACCCACGTAGCCGGCAAGATCCCTGACAAAAGCGAGGACCTTTTTCATCGGACGAAGGACGCGTTGCGATCAGGCATTGGTGCGGGCCGCCTTGCGCATGAAATGGCCGGCAGACACGCCTCGCAAGACCACCAGCCGATAGTCGCGCATCGCTTCGGGATTGGTCCAGTCCCTCTCGGGCATGGATTCCAGAAGTCTCTCGAGGCGATCCAGATCAAGGACATCCGCGACCCCGTCGACATTGCGCAAGCGGCGAACTTCCTGAAGCAGGGACGCGCGGGATGTCTGAACATTCTCGAACCAGTCCGCAGCCTGATAACCCTTGCGGCGCTCTTCGAGAACCACGGCCGGGAGCCGGTCGGTCAGCCCCAGCCGGGCCAGACGACGGGGCAGGCCGTCATTCAGAAAGGCCTCGGTCGGAAGGGCCAGGCAGTATTCGACCAGCCGCCGGTCAGCGGTGGGATCACGGACATCCAGACCCCAGCCCCCCATCACGCCCTTGGCGTAGTTGCCGAAATCCACGCGCCCCAGAATACGCAGGCGCTGAGCAAAGGCGTCGGCCTCGGAGCGGTATTCCAGATCATGGCCTCGGTCACGGGCGCGACGCCTCAGATCGTGAGCCACGACCGCGCTTTCTTTCACAGCCGAATAGTCACCGAGAACGGCGATACGGCCGCGAAGCCGACTGGCAAATCGCCAGAGCGCCGTCGGCATCCAGGGACCCAGAGCCTGGGCCAGATAGCCCTTCCAATTCATTCGCTTCTCGCGTGAAAGGGCATGGCCCTGGCGCAAAAATCCGACCAGATCGCCCTTCTTGAGCAGTTCACCGGGCAGGGTCTTGCCGTCATAGCTGAACGTCATATTGCCCATCGCGCCAACGAGCAGCACATTCAGGCCAAGGCGACGCGCTTCCTCGTGGATATGGTCGGTCCAGCGCGCATTGCAGATGTTGAGGACCGGGCGTTCGAACGCGTTGAAGCCGCGATCCAGGCCCGCCGTCAGGTCGCGGCCGTCGTTGCGCAGCACCACGTGATCCATATTCGGATAGAGCGCGGCCGTCGCCGACGCCAGCTCGGTCTCGTCCTCGACCTGGCCGGGCATGCCGGGAAGGACGAATCCGGCCCGGGGGGAGGACGTAAATGCCGCGACCCGCCCGCCCGTCTCCGCCATCAACCGCGCGGCGGTGGCCGCGACTGCGGAGCTGTCCAGCCCGGCGCTCAGATGGCTGCCGATGCGACGCCCGGCCCCTCTCAGTCGCGATTGAACCGCGCGGTCCAGATGCTGGCGTAGCCCCTCGACCTGCGCCTCGAACGTCTGCGGGACCGGCAGGGTCCGGCTGGGGTTCCAGTGCCGGTGGATGGTCTGACCGGTTGCCGTGACCAGCACATAGTGCCCGGGCTCGACCCGATAGATGTCCTGAAACCAGGTCTCGGGCCCGCTTTCCGGCAGCAGGGCCAGCAGTTCGGTCACACGCGAGGCATTCGGCGCGATCGGCACGTCCGGCAGGGCATGCAGCCCCTTGGCCATCGACGCGAAGGCAAACAAGCCGCCCTGCCGATGATAGTGGAGGGGCTTGGCGCCAAGCGCGTCACGCGCCAGCGTCAGCTGACGGTCACGCGTATCCCAGACGGCAAAGGCGTAATCGCCATAGACGTGATCGAAAAGCCCAGTCTGCCATCGCTCCCAGGCGGCCAGCAGCAGGCGGGTGTCTGAGCTGTTCTTCGCCTGAAAGGCATCCACACCGAGGGTGTCAGCCAGACCCTCACGGTCATCAAGACGCACATCCGCAACCAGATGGTATCGGCCGCAGGCACTGGTCAGCGGCGGCGCATCAAACCGGTCCTCATCCAGACAATCAAACCGGCGAAGACCGAGCGCCACATCACCACCATCCCAGAGCCCCTCTCCATCGGGGCCGTACAGGGCCTGTGCGTGGTTCATCAACCGGCAGGGTTCGGCGGCAGTCCGTCCGTCCAGACGCCATACGCCCGCAAGCGCAGTCATCGCGTCCCTTTTTCCGGATTCATTGTGAGTAGGACCGCCCCGTCAGCGAACAGCGCAAGGCCATCCTGAGTCAGGGGTGAATACGACAGGCGTGGGCATAGTCAAACCGCATTCGGCGGGAAAGCCATGCCGTCGACAGGCAGAAAAATCAGGATGCGGAGCCAAAGCCGTCCACGCCCGCACCGGGGTTGGTCTCCGCGTTCTCTGCGTCAAGTCGCAGCAGCGACGGCGCCTGCCAGGTCTTGCGGCCCGACGTCTCGTCCGGGCCTTGGGCGCCATGATTATCGTTAATCAGTTCACGCATTGCGGTTAAGTCCCCACAGGTCGAGTTGCGAGGGTGTCATATGGCGCCTTCATGTCAATCGATATCCATCTCCGGGAGAATTTTATTCTTTCAGCACCGCGTCTTAACGAATAGACGACCAGGAAGACCGTTATGAAACCTGTTTCCCTTGCCTGCAATCGGAAGGTCGGGAAACCTCGTGACGCCGATTCGACCTTGCTCAGACTCGACGGATCATTCCCTCGGCTTCCATGCTGGACAGAAGGGCGCAAACGTCGCTCCGGCAGATCGCCACATCCACGTCGTATTCGCGGGTCAGGCGGGTGACCAGATCTCCCACCGTCGTCGGCGTTTCCACCAGTTCCCAGATGCGCGAGCCGATCGGGTCAAGGCCGTAGCAGGCCCCGCGATCCACGCTCATGGCCATGACTTCGCCGTCCACACGCGTGGTCAGTAAATCAGGCGACGTCACGATCTGGTCCCCGTCCCGAAATTCCTGATCACTCATACGTCTGGCCCCGCACCCAGAATTTGCGCCTCACCAAGCTGGCGGATCAGGCGTTCGACCTCAACCTGAAAAACCTCATGCCCCCATTGGCGCGTCCACTCGAGAACGGCAACCCTGGCAGCCACCGAAACGCAGTGGCCGAAATGCGCTTCTTGCAGGCCGAGCGTGGATACCACCTGGGGGCGATAGGTCTCGGTCATCAGGACTTGCACAGCCGCGCGGCCTCGCAGGCGGCGCAGGCCTACGGGCTGTTCGCCCTCGCGGACCAGCCGGATGACTGCGCCCAGCGGCACCGGGGCCTGATCGGAGCTGGAGGGCAGCCCCAGCTGATACTTGTCCATGTCGTCGTGGATGCGCTCGAGTCCGCCGACATCATGGCCGTGCAGCTTCGCCGCATCGGCCCACAGCTTTACGCGGGGAAGCCCAGGATAGACGATCGGGCGTCCGGCAGTATCGAGGCCGATGACGCAGACATCATCGCTCAGCACCGTGTGGCCCGCCGCCGAAAAATGAGCGGCCAGAGTAGACTTTCCCGCGCCCGACTGACCGGTGAAGGCCACAGCGACGCCGCCCATCACCACCGCATTGGCATGCAGCGGAAAAAGGCCCCTCTGGTGGATCAGTATCCCCAGCGCCGATCCCAGCAGAAACAGGCGCAAATTTCTCTCTGAGCACGCCGCATCGATATCCACAGTGATGGACCGGCCGCCCTCGATGCGGAACCGCGCCACGTCCGGCAGGTCGAGCACCGCTGTGTCGCCGTTTCGCTCCAGTGATCCTGCCCCGGTCGGCGCCACTGCGCCCCGGCGGATCTCCACGATATCACGCCCCGCCTCTGCCCCGACCTCGATCAGTTCGGGCAGCGGAATCTCGGACCGCAGGACAAAATCTACGCAGGCATAATCAGGCACACGCCGTGCTGGCCCGTTTCAGCGCGGCTGGCAAGAGTGAGAGAGGATTCTGGCGGAGACGGAGGGCGATAAACCCCCGTCCCGCCCAGTCCCGCCCCGTCCAGAAAACCCAAGGAAAACCGGACATTTGCGCTTGCATCTGTCCCGAAACGTCCCGCATTATGCCGGGTAATCCGCGCCACTTGTTAGGGCACGAGTTAGGGCACGACATGGCCAGACAGTTGAACCGATTGAGCCCCCGGGGCGTCCAGACAATCACCAAGACGGGGCGTCATGCCGACGGCGGCGGGCTATATCTGTCTGTCGGTCCCGGGGAGGCCCGGCGCTGGGTCTTTCTGTATCGCTGGCGCGGAAAGCTCAAAGAGATGGGGCTGGGCGGGTTCGCATCGGTCGGCCTCGCCAAGGCCCGGCAGAGGGCACAGGCTGCGCGAGAGTTGATCGCGGACGGTATCGACCCGCTGGAGGCCAAGCGCGCAACGCAGGCCGTGCCGACGTTCGGAGACATGGCCGACACGCTGGTCGCGGACCTGTCGTCACAATGGCGCAACGAGAAACACCGGGCGCAATGGAAATCGACCCTTGAGACCGGGGCGGCTGCAATCCGTCATATCCGGGTGGATCAAGTCGAGACGGCGGACGTGCTGGAGGTGCTGAAACCGATCTGGAGCGAGAAGCCGGAAACGGCCTCCCGCCTTCGCGGTCGTATTGAGAGGGTGCTGGACGCGGCGAAGGCCAGAGGCTTCCGGCAGGGCGAGAATCCGGCCCGCTGGAGGGGGCATCTGGATCACCTGTTGCCGAAGCGCCAGAAGCTGACCAGAGGCCACCATGCGGCCCTTCCCTTCGCTGACGTGCCCGACTTCATCGCAGAGCTGCGCCGGAGGGAAGCAACGTCCGCCCTGGCCCTTGAGTTCGCCATCTTCACCGCCGCTCGTTCTGGCGAGGTTCGCAGCGCGACATGGGGCGAAATCGACCTTGGAGCGAAGGTCTGGACGGTTCCTGCCGTCCGCATGAAATCGGCACGGGAACACCGGGTGCCCCTGTCGGCCCGGGCCGTTGAGATATTGACCACGATGGCCCCGCTGAAAGCTGGCGACGACGCCCTGATTTTCCCGGGCCACAAGAAGGCCGCCCCCCTGTCAGATGCCGCCTTTGATGCCCTGCTGGAGCGGATGGAGCGCAAGGGCCAAATCACCGCGCACGGGTTCCGGTCCAGCTTCCGGGATTGGGCAGGCGAGGTCTCAACCTTCCCGCGCGAGCTTGCCGAGGCCGCGCTGGCCCATGTCGTCGGTGATGAAACCGAGCGGGCCTATCGCCGGGGTGACGCCCTCGAAAAGCGCCGGAAGATGATGGACGCATGGGGGCGGTTCTGTGAGCCCCGGAAAGCCGACAACGTCCGGCGATTGCAGAGGGCGGGCTGATGGCCGTCGATAACGAAAAGGTCTATGCGCGCCTCAACGCCCATTTCAAACAAGTCACCGAGGAGTGGCGGCGAGCAATAGCGCCGCTCAATACTCCCGAAATGAAGGCGCGGCTGGCGGCGGGTCAGCTACTTATCGACAAGGTAAGGCGCGGGCGAGGGAGCGCCAACGATAAGGTATCGGCTGCCTATCGTGCTCTAGGGGGAATGACCCCGGTGGAGGCCAAGCCGATTATTGACCTGTTGCCGGAACCGCCAAGGCCGAGAGGTCGTCCAGCAGGGACTAGCCTTGCCGAGGCTGATGCCCCCCTCGTTGCAATTATTCGTGAGCGAGTGCTGGCGGGAGAGGCTCCGGCTACCGTTGCCCGTGAGCTAGCCCCCCATGCAGCGGGCGGCTCCACCCTCGAAAGCAAGGCGAAGCGCCTAGAGCGGAGATACCGAGAGGGAGAATAAATCGCGCGCTTTTCTTCTCCCGCGACCGTCTCCTGCAATCGCCGCAAGGTCTCCTCATCGGCCCCGACAGTATCCATCGGGACACCACCGGAGAGACCACATGAATACCGAACCTGTTGCGCTTTCGATCCCCGACGCCGTCCGCTACTGCGGCCTGAGCCGGACGCGTCTGTATGAGTTGATTCAGGCCCGAGAGCTGCCGAGTGCCAAGGTCGGCAAGCGCCGGATCATCCGCCGCGCGGACCTCGACGCGCTCATCGATCGGCACATGGCGGTGGCCTGAGAATGGCTCCTACTAATAGCAAGAACCCCGGCGCGCGGGCAGGCGCGACCGGGGCTCCGAAAAGTTCAGCTTGGCGGCTTGAACAGTCGGAACCTTACACCGCTCGCACGATCCCCGCAAGAATTCTGCTGCGTTCCATCGTGAGCGATGACGGCCATTTCCAAGGTCTAGAGGTGGCCCGTGTCTGAGCCCTTTTTCCTCGCCACCCTCGAAAAGAACAGCCGCGAAGACTGCCGGATCGCTCTGGACGAATACAAGGGTCACACCTTGATCGACGTGCGGGTCTGGGCGGACTTTGCCGCCGGGCCGGTGGCCACCCGGTGCGCAACAAAGAAAGGCGTGGCGCTGGACGTGTCCCGCCTCCCTGACCTCATAGCCGCTCTGGAGGCCGCGCGAGACGAGGCCGAGCGCCGGGGGCTCCTATGAGCATCGGGAGGCGTGTTGACGCCACAGGGCGCTCTACGGGCGAAATACGGCACTACGCCGGGCGGGCGAAGCGGTGGAAGTTTGAGGAAGGCTTCATCGGGGAGCCGCAAAGCCTGCTGGAGTCCCCCGGTTATCGCCGCCTGACATACCCGGCCTTCAAGGTTCTGACGTTCCTCAAGCTGGAGCATACCCGGCACGGCGGGGCGGAGAACGGGCGCTTGCTAGCTCCCCATGCCCAGCTCCGCGCATGGGGCATATCCCCCCGCAAGGTGAAACCCGCCCTGACCATGCTGGAGGCCTTCGGCATCATCCGGTGCACGTCCGATGGCGAACGCCTCGGAGGCCGACCCAAGGCCGCGACCTACGCCCTGACATGGCTCCCGACCTGTGACGGGGCGCTCCCGTCCGACGACTACAAGCGCGTCACGCTGGGCGACGTGCTGCTGATCCTTGACAGCGTGAAGGAGGACAACCGACGTGAAGCCGCCTAAGCCAAAAACAGACGCCGCGCTCACTTGTGAACGTCAACCACGTTCACTTGTGAACATTGGAGCCCCGAAAACGGGCCTGACCACGTTCACTTGTGAACATTCGCCGCGCTCACTTGTGAACCTACTATCTATATCTTGGGGGGATACACGCTCCGAAGCGTCATCTAGCCCTCTAATCCCCTCTCTAGACCCTCGCGGCCCTCGCGCGCCCGGTCGATGCCTTCGCCTGACAGAGACGCACCGGCTCATTGATGGCGAGCCTGATGCGGTCTGGGATTGGGAAGCGGAGGCGGGGCATGATTGACGTTCGCATTTCTGGAATCGCCCCCAACGATCCCCCGATTAAGCGCGGTAAAAGCCTCGTCGTCGCAGTCTTTGACGCCGACATAGGCGCGGTGAGGCTTGAGCGGTGCCTGCTGGTCGAGACCTTTGGGAACCGCCGGGTTTGGGGACCGTCCCCCGCTGTCCGGTTCTCCGCACCGCTCGCGCGCTTCCTGACAAGGGAGGCCAGCCAAGCCCTAGCCGATCAAGAGGAAACCAATGACGACGCAGGATGACGACCTGACCCGCGCTGCTGCCTATGTGGAGCTGGCGATGCGGCCTTACCTCTCGCGTGGCGGCCCGGTGCCCGACCTGGCCCTCGCCATGATCGCCGGTGCCGTTGGCCTGCTGGTCCCGTCATGGGGAGCCGAGCGGGTGCTAGCAGCGACCGACAAGCTGGTCGAACACGCCGCGAGCGAGATGGGGAGCCGTCATTGAAAGAGGGGCGGGTCACGCTCTGGAGTGCGTCGGGTAGGGGGTGGGGCAATCCCAACCGCCGTTTCGCTCTCGCCCGGCGTGTGAGACGAATGTTTGCGCTTTTACAGTTTCCTCGCGCGCGCGAGGGAGTGCGGTTTGCGTTTGCTTTCGACGGCATCCCCGGTGGAACGGACTCGCCCTGTCGCGATCACGAGGCCCCCTCCCTGACCGCTTGCCCCGGCGTCTGGATAGGACTATATTCCTCCCGTTGCGAGAGGTTCCGCGCTGATGGCGCGCACCGGCTCCAGCCTTCCAGACGGCGACCTGATGGGTCCGCGCGCTGGGCAAACCCCAAGGATCAATCCTGCGGTTCGCTCTCGCGCGTCTGACGCCAAGCACCGCACTGTGAAGGAACTACCCCATGAGCCTCATGGACGAACGCACCGCCATCGCGGTCAAGAAACACGCTGGCATCAAGCTGCGCGCCATCGGCATCCCTGATGCCAATTCCTTTGAACCCCACACCCTGTCGTGGTCCGACCTGAACAAGCGCCAGCGCGCCGTCGCTGACCTGTCGCGCGGTCTCATCGACAGCATGGAAGACAACAGCGACGACGCCATCGTTCGCAGCCTGTCAGATGCCCATGAGGGCCTGATGAGCCTCTATGACGCCCTCGCCACTGAAAAGGATCACCGGACCGCCTCGGGCAACCGGGAGCCCCGCGCACATTCTGCCGCTGCCGAGCGTCGCCCCATTCCCGACGATGCCGTGACCGGTTACGACCCGACCGGCGGCTGGTTCTCGCAGCGCGAGGCAGACACCGACCGCAGCGAGGTGGCAATCGCCCTTCGCCCGGAAGAACGCTTTTCGGATTGGGCCGCGCGCCATGAACCGGAAAGCCGCGCCGAGGTTTCCCCCGGTGCCCTGCTTCGCGCCTTCGCCTTCGGTGCCAAGACGGACACCGAGCGCCGCGCCCTGAATGAGGGGACGGATTCGGCGGGCGGCTATACTGTGCCGACCGTCCTTTCCGCTGCCCTGATCGACCGCCTGCGTCGGCAATCGGTTCTGGTCCGGGCCGGTGCGCGCACCGTGCCCCTGACTTCGGATCAAAACGTCATCGCCAAGCTGACCGCTGATCCGACGCCCGCATGGCGCGCCGAGGCCGGTGCGGTTGCTGCGTCTGATCCGACCTTCGGAGCCGTCACCCTGGCCCCCAAAAGCCTCGCGGTTCTGGTCAAGTTTTCGCGGGAGCTGCTGCAAGACTCGCTCAATATCGAGGCCGCTCTGGTCAACGCCATTACGCAGGCTATGGCCCTTGAGGTTGATCGCGCGGGCCTGTTTGGCACCGGGGCCGACAACCAGCCGGAAGGGCTGGTCAACATCGACGGCATCAACACCTTTGATGTTGGCGGTGCCCTGTCTGCCTATACGGGCGGTGTGTATGCCCCGCTCGTTCGCGCCCGGACGCAGCTCCTGACCGCGAACGCTGGCGAGCCTACAGCCTTCATCATGCACCCGCGCGAAGATGGAACGCTGGTCGGTGCCCTGAACGCAGACGGGGATCCCCGGATGGCCCCGGCGAAGATCGCGGCCATCCCGCAACTCGTAACCACGGCGGTTCCGATCAATGGCGGTGTCGGCACCAACGAGGCCAGCATCATCGCGGGCAACTTCGCGCACTTCATCATCGGGATGCGCGAGACCCTGCGTCTGGAGATACTGCGGGAGCTTTACGCCGCAACCGGCGAGCTGGCGATGATCGCTCACATGCGGGTGGACTTCGCGGCAGAGCATCCGCTGGCGTTCTCTCACGCCACGGGCATCGAACCGGAAGCCTAAACGGACGGACGGGAGGGGGTAATGCGCTCCCTCCCGCCTCCAAACCGGACACCGGGGCGGACCTGTTTCACGCCCATCCACGATTGGAAACATGACCTATGCCAAATATCGCAATGTGGGCGGCATCGACGTTCGTTATGCCCGCCGTTCAGGCCGTGGCCTCCGCTGGCCCTCTGGCCGTGAATGCATGGAACGCGGCGAATTTCGCGATCATTCAAGCCGGAGTGGAGGCTGTCGCCTCTGCGGTCTTCTCGCCTAAGGTCAGCGCCGAGGGCTCTCCGACCAAGTTCCAGATAAACACCGACGCGGGCATCCCGTTTGCGTTCGGATCAATCGCCTCGAAAGCCATTGTGGAGGTTCGCACAAATGACCGCTTGCAACGTTTGGCTTCAGGGGACGGCTGGGCACATTCTCTCGGACGCGGCCTATTACGACAGTTCGGGCCGGATCGTTCAAATCGCGAGCAAGGTCGTGATCGCCGACCACTTGGGGATTGCCTACATGATTTCGGGGTGCGGCGGGCATACGCGCCTCCATAAACACCTTCTCGCGTCCGGCCCGACAGGCCAGCAAGAGGGCATCCTTTGCCTTCCCGGCATCGCTGCTGCGATCAAGGCCGAGAACGTCGCGGGCGGAATATCGGGCGACGACGCCGACCTGATCCTAGTGGCCGTGACGTGGCATCAAGCCCTTGATCAACCCGTCGCCTTTGGCGTCTCAACTGGAGGGCGGCAAGACCTGGGCGGCGCGGGTCAGCTTATTGACCTGATGGGCTATACCTCGCCCTTGGCCCCGTTGCCTCACCCCCTCGAAAGCGGCCAACTAGACCCGGCGCTTCATGGCGTGTCGGTGCTGGAGGCTCAGCGGAAGGCCCTCCAAACAATCGACGGACAATCCCTTGGCACGGTCGGCGGCTATGGTGAGCTAACGACCGTGACGCGCGAGGCGATTACGCAGTCCCGCTTGATCGAGTGGAATGATACGGTCGGCGAGTTTCCGAACGTGGCCGTCTGAGCTGGGCGGCGAGGCCGAGGGCAAAATGTGTAACCTCTACAGCCTTCGCAAAGGCCCCGCTGCCATCCTCGACCTTGCCCGCGCTACGACGAACGCAGCGGGCAATCTGGAGGGCGGGTCCGTCTATCCCGACTACGCCGCTCCGATTGTCAGAATGGACGGCGCCGACCGGGTGCTGGCGACCGCGCGCTGGGGCTTGCCGTCGCCGGCCTTCGCACTGGAGGGCAAGAAGACGGACAAGGGCGTAACGAACGTCCGAAACACCTCTAGCCCGCACTGGAGGCGATGGCTGGGGCCGGAGAACCGGTGTCTCGTGCCCTTCACCTCATTCAGTGAGCCGGGGCGCAATGCCGAAGGCAAGTATGAACCCGTCTGGTTCCGACTGACTGGCGATGACCCGGAACCGCTGGCGTTCTTCGCTGGCGTCTGGGTGCCGCAATGGACAAGCACCCGGAAGCTAAAAGAGGGCGAGGTGACGACGGACCTATTCGCATTCTTGACGACCGAACCGAACGCCGAGGTTGGCGCGGTTCATCCCAAGGCCATGCCTGTGATCCTGAGCGAGGCCGATGAGCTGGAGTCATGGATGACCGCGCCCTGGCCCATCGATAAGGAGCTGCAAAGGCCCTTGGGAGACGGAGCGCTGGCCATTCTGTAACCTACGCGCCGAAGGCCTGCCAAAGTATCAGGGCGGCGGACAGGGCCAGCATCACGCCATAGGCGGCTATCAGCCACCCCTCGCCAGCCGGGCGCTTACTCATCGCCACCCTCATCACGGATGAACGTCGGGGCAGGCCCGCTCCCCATGCGAGGGTTTGCCGAGCCGTGCCAAATGTTCGGATTGCAGGTCCAGTCGATTGCCGTTGTCCGCACCGCGTCCGCAGCATTCACAAGCGACCGATATTCGTCCGTCACCGGGGATAGCCGGGTCATCAGGCCGATGAGGATTCGGTGCGCCTCGCTAAGGCGTTCAAGGTCGGTCGCAGAGGGTTTCTTGTGCCGAGGGGTTCGCATCGCGCTAATGAGAACGAAAACGGAACCGAGGGCAAGGGCTATGCGTTAGGCTCTTCCAAACTCGCCAGTC
>NZ_DDOD01000003.1:0-9724 GCF_002341485.1 Brevundimonas sp. UBA2503
GAATCCTTGAATCAGCGAGATCAATCCGCCGCAAGCTTTATGAGTTCAGAACCTAGGCGAACTCATATCCCATTCGGATATTGTTGCTCTGTGACCTCTGGAGCAAACGGTCCACCCGCAGGATCAACTTGTCGGGCCGGAACGGCTTCGTAAGATAGTCGGACGCGCCGTTCGTGATCGCGCGGCGGACATCGGTCTCGCTTCTGGCCGCCGTCAGCATCAAGACCGACACCTGGCTGTGAAAGCGGTCAGCCTTCAAGGTTCTTAGGACGGTGAAGCCGTCGAGCACGGGCATGCCGACGTCCAGGATCACCAGATCAGGACAAATCTCGTCGGCCTGCAACAGCGCCTCTTCGCCATTCTGGGCCAAGGTGATCGCCAGCCCTCGCCCTTCCAGGGTCTGACGGATCAAGGCGGCCAGATACCTGTCGTCCTCAGCAACGAGAATGCGGGGCTTGATCACGGGATACTCCGACGACGACAACTACTTCCGGGCCGGGGTCGAACCTACCGAGTTGGGGTAAACGTCGCGTTGAGCCGGATCAGATCGGCCGATGGGCTCGGGTGTAGTCGTCGACCCAGGTCAGAGAGGGCTGATCGAGAAGGTCGCAGACCATGTCCGCCAGGGTGTCCGGCTTAACAGGCTTGCAGACATAGCCCGAGGCGCCGGCCTGCTTGGCGCGAACGATGTTCTCGGTCTCGTGCGACGCGGTGAACACCAGGATGCGCACCTGCTGCCAGGCGCTCGTCGCCCGGAAATGTCGCAGAACTTCCAAGCCGGAAATATCCGGAAGGCCGAGGTCCAGCAACACGAGCTCCGGCGCGGGCTCTGCCATCTTGGCCAAGGCGGCCGCGCCGGTCGCGGCCACGCTCACACGGCGGCCGTCCCGCCCCAGCAGTGCTTCGGCCATCTTCTGGATGAAGGGGTCGTCGTCAACGACCAGCACTCGTGCGCCTCGCGAACCATGGCCCCCAGGTCGGATCATGCGGGAAGAAGATCTCGCACGGACTGAATCAGGCGGTCGCCCATAACGGGCTTCTGGAGCCAAGTCGCTGCAAGGCCCGATGCTGACGATTGGCTCTCTGCCAGAGACCAGGCCGTCACCATCAAGACGGGTGTGTTTCCGATCTCGTCGTCGATCCGAAGGGCCCGCAGCGCTTCGCCTCCGGAGCCTCCCGGCATGGCGAAATCCATTACGACCACGGACGGTCGAAGAGTCCGCGCCTTCTGAAGACCGTCCGAGGCACTGGTGGCGAGGGCCACTCGATAACCAGCGCCTTCCAAATGAACGCGCGTGATTTCGCGCATGACCGGGTCGTCATCGACCACCAGAATCAACGCGGCAGTGCCCATCACTTGCTCCGAGCTCCAGGCGTCAAGCCGCCAAGGCTGTCCAGTTGTCAATAAGCTGCTGCGCGGTGAATGGTTTCGCGAGTTGCGCTTTGGCGCCGAACGTCGACGCCAATTTCAGGTAGAATCCCGCCCCGAGTCGACCGCCGCCGGTGACGGCGAGGACGCGCATAAGTGGGGCCACCTCGGAAAGCTTCTGGAGCACTTCGACGCCGTCCACCTCTGGCAAAATGAGGTCGAGCACCATGGAGGCATCTGGGTAGCGACTCGCCAGGTCCAACGCCTGACGTCCGTCCTGAGCGTTTAGAATCTGGACATTGGCGTGCGAGAGAGCGGCAGAGATTTCTGCGGACCAGAAGGGGTCGTCCTCGACCACGATGCACTTGGACAAAACATGCCTCGAATAAGAGTTTAAAATCGCCCCCTCAGCAACACACCGGTACATAACACAACCCTCATGTATGTTCTACAGCTCGAAGCACGGCCTGAATGAGAGCAGGCAAACTCTCGACGGCGCTTCCGTCTTCGCGGCATTGTTTGGCGGCGGACTCCAGTTGAAATGCCGCCTTCGAGACGTCGGCGAAACCCAAGCTTCCCGCCGTTCCCGCGATGGAGTGGGTGTAAGCCGCGATGGCGTTGGCCCTTGTTTGAAGGGGCATGGCCAGCATGCGGGCATACTCGGCTGCGAAGGTCTTCATTTGCTCGCGATAGCGTTCCTTGAGTGCGGCCAAGGGATCCGACGCATGCAGGGATGTCGGGATAGACGACGGTGGGACGGTCAGCCGGGACACGCGATCGAGCGTTTCGTTCAGCGCGTCCGGCTTGATCGGCTTTGCAAGGTGATCGTCCATACCGGCCGCACGGCAGGCCTCGATCTGATCGGCCAGGACATTGGCCGTCAGGGCGACGATCGGGACGTTGGCCGCCTCAGGCGCCCTGCGGATGCGCCGGGTGGTTTCCAAACCGTCCATCACGGGCATCTGGACGTCCATGAGAATGAGGTCGAAGGCCGGATCGGCTCGCAGCCGTTCGAGCGCCGCTTCACCGGAAGCCGCGCAAGTCACATCGTGGCCCAGGCCGGCGACGAGGATCTCTATCAGTTCTAGGTTGGTCGGAATATCGTCTACGGCGAGGACGCGCAGCTTGCGTTCGGAACGCTGCGGGGCCGAACCTACTGGAGGCGAAACGGGCTGATCCGCACTCGGCCTGTAGGGCAAAGAGAAGATGGCGGTGGTGCCCACGTCCGGCACGCTTTCCAGCGTGACATCCCCGTCCATCAGGCGTGCCAGCGAGCGACTGATGTCGAGACCGAGCCCTGTCCCTCCAAAGCGGCGACCGACGGATGCGTCAGCCTGAGTAAAGCCGTCGAACAGACGGCTCATGGCTTCGGCCGAGATACCGATGCCCGTATCCACGACCCTGAACTCCAGCCAATCCTGTCGCCGACGCACCTCCAGCCGCACCGAGCCTGCATGGGTGAACTTCGCGGCATTCCCGATCAGGTTCAAGAGGACTTGCCGGGTTCTCTGTTCGTCGCCGATGACGCGATCGGCAAGGCCGCCGTCATAGTCGATGTCGAGGTGCAGCCGCCCGGCGATGCTTGCGCGAGTGAGATCGACGATTTCCGTCGCCATGGCGCGTAGGTCGAACGGGCGCGCCTCGATCGTCATGTTGCCGGACTCGATCTTCGAGAAGTCGAGGATGTCGTCGATGAGAGCCGACAGGCCCTTTCCGGCCGTGCGAATGCGGTCGACGTAACGCTTTTGGTCGGTATCCAGAACGGTGTTGGCCAGAACCTCGGCAAATCCGATCACGCCGTTCAAAGGTGTCCTGATCTCATGACTCATGTTGGCGAGGAACTCGGCCTTGGCCGTGGCTGCGCTCTCGGCAGCAACCCGCGCCTCTGCCAGCGCCACCTCGCGTTCACGCCGCTCGGTCACGTCGCGCACCGAATCGGTGATCTGAATGACCTTGCCGGCCTCGTCCCGATGAAACCGGGGCCGCGCTTCGAGCCAGCGGCTTCGACCGTCCTTGGAACGGACGCGATACTCGACGGTCAGAGCGGACTTCGACCTGGCCGCAGCGGCGAATTCGGAAGCGACACGAGCCTGGTCTTCGGGGGCGATAAGGTCATAGGGCGTCTTTCCCAAGAGCTCGTCCGGCAGATAGCCGAGCAGTTCCGTAATGGACGGTGACAGGTAAGTGAACCTTCCGTCAGCTCCATACACTGCGATCACATCGCTGGCGTGGTCGGCGAGCAGTCGGTAGCGCCGCTCCTGCTCCACGGCTTCGGCGATGACGCGCCGCTCGTCAGTCAGGTCCTTGAAGACGCCGATGAAGCCCCTCACATGACCGTTGGGGTCCTTCTGACAGGCCGCCACCGAGCGGACGTTCCGAAGGGTGCCATCCCGTCGTTGTATCGTCGCGTCGAAATCCCATCCCTTTCCCGCTGCGGCGTTCTCGGCGAGAAGGGTTTCGACCATCTGGCGGTCGCCGTCGACGTAGAAGGCCAGCGCGTCGTCAAGGCCGGGTCGGTAGTTCTCATCGTCGACCCCATGGATCGCATAGACCTGAGGCGACCAGAACACAGCCCCCGTATCCGTGTTCAAGGTCCAGTAGCCCGTCAGAGACAGCTTCTCCGCGAGGTCGAGCACCTGATGGCGCTCCTCCAAGGCCTTGCGGGCCTTGGACAGCTCGATCTGGTCCACCACCATCTTGGCCAGAGAGGCCAAATGCGCCAAATCGGCCTCCGAGGGCCTGGTGCGCGGCTGGGTGTCGATGACGCAAAGAGTACCGAGGTTGGCCCCTTCCTTTGTGGTCAAGGTCGCTCCGGCGTAGAAGCAGATGTTCGGCTCGCCTGTGACGAGGGGATTATCGACGAAGCGCCGGTCTTTGGTCGCGTCCTCGACCACCATGACTTGATCCGCTCCAAGCTGGATCGCGTGATGGCAAAACGCCCAGTCCCGCGTCGTCTGCCGAACGTCGAGGCCGATGCATGCCTTGAACCACTGTCGGTCTGTATCGACGAGAGACACTAGAGCGATCGGCGCATCAAAATATGCCGCCGCCATCCCAGCGACACGATCGAACCGCTCTTCAGCCTCCGTATCAAGCACCGCATGTTCATGAAGCGCGCGAACTCTCGAGATCTCGTCCACCGTCGCAGTCCTCCTTGGCGCGGCGAGCATAGGTCCCAATCCCAGAATGAAACATTACCCGGGATCAACAGTAACAACGCCCCTTGACCGCACCCGCACCCTCATCCATCGGGCGGCATGACCTATGCCTTGCCTGTCGATCCTGAGCGGTATGCGGCCTTTCTGGGGGTGATGGCGGTGCTGGCGGTGACACCGGGGCCGGCCAATCTGTTCTCGATCGCCAATGGCATGGCGCGCGGGCGGCGGGCCGTGGTGGTCGGGGTGCTGGGCATGAGTCTGGCGACGCTGGTGTGGTTCACGGCGGCGGCGCTGGGGCTGGGGGCGCTGGTGCTGGCCTTTCCCGCCGCCTTCCGGGTGATCGCCGTGGGCGGGGCGCTGTATGTGGCCTGGCTGGGCGGCAAGGCCCTGTGGGGGGCTGTGCGGGGGCCAAAGGGGAGTGAGGTGCCGGGCAGGCCTGAGCGGCCCAACCTGACGCTGGGGCGCAGTGCCTTTTTCGACGGCTTCATGGTGCAGCTGGCCAATCCCAAGGCGGTGATGTTCTTTACCGCCGTGCTGCCGCCGTTTCTGGATCTGGGGCGGCCGCTGGTGCCGCAGCTGGCGCTGTTCGCCCTGGCGACCGTCGGCATGGATATGATCACCATGAATGCCTATGGCCTCGGCGGGGCGGCGCTGGCGCAGCGGATGACGGCGCCGGGGTTCCGGCGGGGGTTTGATGCCGGGGTCGGGGTGCTGTTGCTGGCGGCGGCGGTGCTGATCGGCCTGAGGCTGTAGGCGGAACCGGGGGCGTTCAGGCTTCGTTCAGGTGGAAAGCGCTTGGCTGGGCCACAGCCAACCTCTTGTTTTGGATGACGGGTGAGCGCACCTGTATGCGGACGCCCTCGCTTTCGGAGATGGACATGACCCTTCGTACGACCCTTCGCCGCCCCGCCCTGTTTGCGGTGGCCGCCAGCGCCCTGGCCCTGACGGTCGCGGCCTGTGCCACGCCGACCCCCTATGGCCCCATGCAGCCCGGACGCGCCGGCGGCTATGCCGAGCAGCGGCTGGAGGCCAACCGCTTCCGCGTGGCCTTTGCCGGGAATTCCGTGACCTCGCGCGAGCAGGTCGAGATGTCGCTGCTGCTGCGCGCCGCCGAGCTGACGGTGCAGGAGGGCTTTGACTGGTTCGCCACGGTCGAGCGGGCCACGGACCGCGACACCCGCTATGTCGGCGGACGCGACCCCTTCTATGACCCCTATTACCGGGGCTGGAACCCCTACTGGCGCTTCTATCGCGGCGGCAGCTGGAGCCGGTTCGACCCGTACTGGAACGACATCAATGTGCGCCAGATCGACCGGTTCGAAGCGACCTCGGAAATCATCATGGGCCGGGGACCCAAGCCGGCGGGCGACCCCAATGCCTTTGACGCGCGCGATGTGATCGCCAACATCGCCCCGCGCGTGACGCGCTAGGGACAGGGACGCGCCCCGGCCGGGTCAGCCCAGCCGGGGTGTTTTCAGGCGCCGCTTGTTGGAGTGGGTCTCGGGCGCATTGCCGAGCGCCTCGGGGATTTCGCCCTTGAAGTAGTAGCGCTGCCAGGCCTCCCTGGCGGCCTCGGGGTCGCCGCGGGCCAGCCGCTGGTTGAAGTCGGTGCGCTGGCGGTTCCAGGCCTCGAACTGGTCCTTCATGCCGGGGTTGGACTCCAGCGAGCGGATCACGGGCTGGAAGTCCTCGACCTTGCGCGCCTCGATCAGGGTGATGAAGCAGAACGGTTCGCCGCGCTCGAAGGTGATCGAGCCCGGGCGGGTGAAGATCCAGTTCATGGTGAAGGGGAAGGGCAGCCAGTCGGTCTCGATCAGGCCGGTCAGGGCCTGAATGCCGTCCTTGACGTGGTTGGGTGAGCCGGTGGCCATCATCTGCCAGCCGGGCGGGGTGCGGAACATATACTGGGGATGCATCGTCAGCACGCCGCGCGAAAAGTGCGAGGTGACGAAGTGGCTGAGGTCGGAATTGACCCGCTCGGGCGTGATGCGGATGTCCTCCTGACGCGGGCCGCCGTTCCACTCGGCGGTAAAGCCGACCGGGCACAGGATCTCCCAGCCCGTGGTGTTGGCCATGGTCAGCGGCAGGCAGCGATAGGGGTGGCGGCTGGCAAAGGCGTCCATCCAGGCGCGCGACTGTCGCCCCGGCACCATGTCCGGCGGCCGCGCCGTCATCGGGTAGCACTCCAGTTCCACCTTGGACCTCCGGTTCACATTGCCTCAGCCCCTCTCCTATCCGGTGGCCCCGCACGCGGTCAAAACCTATGATGGCGGGATGAGCCTTCCGTCCCCCTTTGACCGCGACCGCCTGCTGGCCTGGATGGCCGGGGCGGGTCTGGCGCCGCGCACCCATGACCATCCGGCGGTGTTCCGGGTCGATCAGGGCCATGCGGTCAAGGCGGCCCTGCCCGGGGCCCACACCAAGAACCTGTTTCTGAAGGGCCGGGGCGGTCAGCTGTGGCTGGTCAGCGCGCGTCAGGACACGACCATCGACCTGAAACGTCTGGCAAAACGGCTGGGCTCGGACCGGCTGTCGTTTGCCTCCGAAGAGGCCATGGTCGGGGCGCTGGGGGTAACACCGGGGTCGGTGACGGCGCTGGGTCTGGTCAATGACACCGAAGGGCGGGTGCAGTTCGTACTGGACCGGGCCCTGTGGACGGCGGATGTGGTCAATTTCCACCCCCTGACCAATACGGCGACGACGGCGCTGGACCAGACGGATTTCCGGCGTTTCCTCGACCTGCTGGAACGGACGCCCCTGATCGTCGATTTCTCAGGGGAAGAGGGACCGCGCATCGTTGACCCGGTTGCCGATCCCGTGCCCCATGACCATGTGGCGGGTGAAGCCCCGCCCCCTTCTGAGGAAGCCTGAATGTCCCTGATCGATCCCGCCCGACCGAACGGCCACGCCAACACCGACGACCTGATCGTCGAGGGCTCGGATGCGGAGTTCATGAAACAGGTGGTCGAGGCGTCGAAGAGCCGCCCGGTCATCGTCGACTTCTGGGCGACCTGGTGTGGGCCCTGCCGTCAGCTGACGCCGATGCTGGAGAAGGCCGTGCGCGCGGCCGGCGGGGCCGTGGCCCTGGTCAAGATCGATGTCGACAAGAACCCGGCCTATGCAGGCCAGCTGCGGGTGCAGTCGATCCCGACCGTCTATGCCTTTGTCGACGGCAAGCCGATCGACGGATTCCAGGGCGCGGTACCCGAGAGCCAGCTGAAGGGCTTTATCGACAAGCTGACCGGCGGCAAGGGCGGCAATTCCGACGTCGATCAACTGTTGTCGCTGGGGGCGGAATCCCTGTCGCTGGACGATCTGGGCGGCGCGGCCCAGGCCTTTGCCCAGGTGCTGACGCTGGAGCCGGAAAACCCCAAGGCCATCGCCGGCATGGCGCGGGTCTATCTGGCCGACGGGGATCGCGATCAAGCCATCCAGACCCTGGCCATGGCGGGGCCGAATTCAACCGACCCGGATATCCAGAGCGTGCGCGCGCAGCTGGCCCTCGGGGCACAGGTGGCGGACGACAGCGAGGCCGAGGCCCTCAAGGCGAAGATTGCCGCCGACCCTTCGGATCATCAGGCGCGCTTTGATCTGGCCGGGGTGTTGGCCGCCAGAGGCGATCTGGCGGGTGCGGTCGATCAGCTGCTGGACATCGTCAAGGCCGACCGCGAGTGGAACGATCAGGCGGCGCGCAAGCAACTGTTGACCGTGTTCGAGGCCGCGGGCCTGAATTCCGACGTGGCGAAGGACGGGCGTCGTCGCCTGTCGTCGCTGCTGTTCGCCTAGGGCGGCGCGGTGGCCCAGGGCATCGTCAAGGCTGGAGACCTGCCGCAGGTCATCCCCGTCTTTCCGCTGAACGGGGCGGTCCTGCTGGCGCGCGGGCAGCTGCCGCTCAATATCTTCGAGCCGCGCTATCTGAACATGATCGATGACGCCATGGCCGGCGACCGGATGGTGGGCATGGTGCAGACCACCGGCGGTCCTGCCGACAACCCCACGCTGGCCCCGGTTGGATGCCTCGGGCGGCTCACGAACTTCGCCGAGACGCCGGACGGTCGCTATATGATCACCCTGACCGGCATCTGTCGGTTTCGGATCGCCGAAGAGATTCCGGCCCGGTCCCCCTATCGACAGGTGCGCGCGGACTTTCAAGCCTATGCCGCCGATCTGATACCGGCCCCGTCCAGTGCCGAGATCGGTCGCCCCGGTCTGCTGGAGGCGCTGCGCCTGTTTCTGGAGCACCGGGGGCTGGAGATCGACTGGGACACGGCGCGCGACGCCCCGGCCGAGGCGCTGGTGAACAGCCTTTGCATGGCCCTGCCGTTCGAGGTGGCCGAGAAACAGGCCCTGGTCGAGGCGATGGACCTGACCGCGCGGGCCCGGGCCCTGACCACCCTGCTGAGCATCAATGCGGCCGACAGCGGGGACGAGGACACGCCGCCCTCGCTGCAATAGGTCGCATCCGGCTGGACGGGGCCGCTGCCGGTTCTATGATCGGTGCATGAGCGACAGTTTCAACACCCCCTCGACCGTGGATCCGCGCCTGCTGGAGGTGCTGGTCTGTCCCGTGACGCGGGGCACGCTCGCCTATGACCGCGCCCGTCAGGAGCTGGTGTCCAAGGGGGCCAAACTGGCCTTTCCGATCCGCGACGGCGTGCCGATCCTTCTGGTCGGCGAAGCGCGCGCGCTGGATTAGGGTGTGTACCCATAAAATCGCCGATGCTGCGGGTCCGCTTACAAGCGGCAAGTCAATGTCCGCCTTCGACGGTGGGCTCAACTGATCGCTGCAACACACTCCGCGAAGGTCTCTGCTGGCGTCCGATATAGCAAGGTCTTTCTGGGCCGTTCGTTGAGCTGTCGGGCGATGGCGCTGAGCTGGGCCTGGCTGTGCAGGGACAGGTCGGTTCCGTGGGGCAGATACTGGCGCAACAGCCGGTTGGTGTTTTCGTTCGAGCCGCGCTGCCACGGTGAACGGGGATCACAGAAGTAGACCTCGACGTCGGCGGCCAGAGCCAGCCGCTTGTGATCGGCCAGCTCCTTGCCCCGGTCCCACGTCAGCGACCGGTAAAGCTCGCTCGGCAGCTTCTTCGACTGTTTGACCATGTCGATGACGGCGCGGGCGTCGTAGCCCCGGTCTGCGACCAGCGCCCGGGCGGGTTTGAGGCCGTCGATCAGGGCTTCGACGGCGGCCTTGTCG